>JAUQZC010000184.1 GCA_030587435.1 Candidatus Baldrarchaeota archaeon
CCGGAAATAATTTTAATCGGTGCTACGAAAAGAGGAAAAGAACTTGCCCCAAGACTTGCAACAAGATTAAACACAGGGTGCATGACCGAATGTTCAAAGCTGGATATTGATGAAGAGGGAAGATTAGTGGTAAACCGTTTAGTGTATGGAGGTTCGTCCATTGCAATAGAAGTATCTCGCGTAAAGCCACAAATAGCAACAGTTCCACCACATGTATTTGAGAAACCTACGCCAAGCGATAGAACAGGTGAAGTAGTAAGGGTTGATGTTGATGTAAAGGAACCTAAAACCAAGATCGTAGAAAAAAGGAAAAAGGAAATTGCGGGAGTAAGGCTGGAAGAGGCCCCGATAATCATTGCAGGTGGAAGAGGATTAAGAAGCAAAGAGGATTTCAAGTTGCTGAAAGAACTGGCAAAAGTTTTGGGTGGTCAAGTTGGATGTACAAGGCCTATTGCAGCTGACTATGGATGGTTCACAAATTGGATCGGTATCTCAGGTGTTAAAATTAAACCAAAACTTTACATAGCAGTCGGTATTTCGGGAGCTATTCAGCATACAGCGGGTATAATGGATTCAAAGATAATCGTAGCAATAAACAAAGACGAGGAAGCTCCAATATTTAAGGCGGCGGACTATGGAATAGTTGGCGATCTCTACAAAGTAGTTCCTGCCTTAACAGAAGCTTTCAAAAAATTATTAAAATGACACCTTACTTATTTCTCTACTTTTATTTTAGAAAATAAAAAGGGGAATTTGGCTGTTTTATTTGTAGGGTACGTATTCTCTTCCAAGTAGTTCTCTTGCTATAATTATTCTTTGAATATTTAGTCCTCCTTCAGCACCGACACAGTAGGACATGATCCCTCTTAGTCCCATTTCAAGTGGACATTCTTTTGTGTATCCGTAGGCGCCAAGCCATATCATAGCCTTCTCGAATGTTCTGAATGCTAGAGGTGGTCCTAATAGTTTAACTGCTGATATGAACTTTGAAACTTCAAGAGGCCCAAATCGTCCAGTGCTGTATTTTTCGTTAACCATCCACGCAGCCCTATATACAAGTGCTCTAAGCGCTTCGTTTCGAGCCCATAGGTCTGCCATTTCGAATTGTATTCCTTCGAATTTTGCTAGAGGTCTTCCGAAAAGTATACGTTGTTTTGTGTAGTCCATTCCAATTTCAAGCGCGCGTTGTGCTGCCCCTACAGATGTTGCGCCGATAAGAAGTCTGGCTAAGTCGAAACCTTCCATTGTATAGTAGAAACCTTTGTTTACTTCCCCAAGTACATACTCATCTGATAATCTGACGTCGTTCATTACGAAACCGCCAGTGGAGATACCCATTCTACCCATGTCATCGTATCTTTTCGTTATCTCTACTCCAGGAGCATCTATGGGCAGGAAGAATGCGGTCATGCCTCTGTGGCCGAGTTTGGGATCTGTTCTTGCTATGATGAAATATCCACCGCCCATTTTCTTTGCTTCTTCGGTACCGCTGATGTATATTTTTTCACCGTTGATTACCCATTCATCTCCTTCTTTCTTAGCAGTTGTTTTGACCGATGCTATGTCTGATCCGCCACCAGGTTCTGTAGTTGCTATACCTACGAAAGCTTCTCCCTTTATTGCCTTTTTGATGTATTTTTCTCGAACTTCTTCAGAACAATACCTGTCGACAACATATCCCCATGAGGCTTCAACTAGGAAGAAAACTGGAACAGCTATGCTAATATCTGCGTGTGCTAACTCTTCAGCGGCTATGCAGGCAGTAACCCAATCGGAACCGGTTCCGCCGTGTTCCTCTGGAACGGTCATTAGAAGTAGTCCTAGGTCTGCCATGCCTTTTATAACATCCATGGGCATTTCTTCTTTTTCATCCATCTCTCTAACTTTTTCTAAGCTTAAGTTTTTCTCACACCATTCTCTAATGGCTTGTCTAAATAGTTCTTGTTCTTCTGTGAATGAGAAGTCCATGGCAAAACCTCCCCAAATTTTAGCACTAATTGCTACAGCTAACTTATTCGTCTCGTCATAAAAAATTTACTAACTTCTTTTCCAAGTCGAATCTATACATAACTCAATATTAATTATGATAAAAGAAATACATCAGATACTCTAACAACATTCTCCCAAAGCAATTTGCTATTATCTCTTTTCCGCCAAAAAAGAAGATCTAGAGAAAAAGGAAGCAATTATTACAAAACGCTGAAAAACTATATAAAACACTTGTATGTTCATCGTAAAATGATATCTATTATCATAATTAAATTAATTTCTTCCCACAATAGAAATATAAAAATGAGTTATATAGGTATTTGAACCTAAAGTTTAAGTGATGTAGATTATTATTGGGAATAGGCTACCCAGTACTGTGCGGGGGTGGCCGAGCCAGGTCAAAGGTTAAAAGAGTTCCGATCATAGGCGCAGGACTGAGGCACCCACCCTGGGCTCGAATCCTGTGGCGTAGGCCTGCGTGGGTTCAAATCCCACCCCCCGCACCACAAAACTTTTAATCATATTATCGATGTTCACTTTAATTGTTAGTTTAACTTTTAACGTCTTTTGTAACATTAAAATGAAAGTTGAATAAGAAGTAACTCAAGAAGCTTTATGATTTTTAAAGTATGTTCACAAAACCCATGAGATTTGACTAATTTTCGAAAAACGATTATAGTAGTGAAGATATATTTAAAAATCGAATTTAATATAATATATAATGAAAAAAGGAAATGAGAACTCGTGGGGGTGGTCACCATGTGGGTGACGCCCCACGAGTTCTTATGGGGTGACAGACCACCTCCATAATATGATTTTCCACCATTTTTTGGAGAATTAAAACATGTTGAGATTTACCTTTAACCGTTGTTTGACTGACTATCTCTACTTCTTCGTAAAAGTACTGTTTACAGTTCTGTGTACATCGTTTTTGTTATTTTAATCCTAGCCTTCAATTATAAGCAAACACCTAGTGGTTAAGTTAGAATTCATATATTTACGTTCAAGATCGTATTTTACCTATTTATGGTTCTTTCGATGAAGTTTTATTTGTCTTACTAAGTGTTAGAAGTGAATTGGAGCCGCCGGCGGGATTCGAACCCGCGACCACCGGATTTCTCGTTTGCTGACGTTAACGTTTTATTACGAGTCCGGCGCATTTGGCCATTTTATCTACCAGCTGTGCTACGGCGGCATTTCTTATTTTTTAAAAGTAGGTAAAAACTTAAAGTTTTCGTCTAACATTTACATTTGTGATATCTTTGTGGTGGTGTTTGTTTGAGAGTTAAAGATCTTAGTGAACGAGGCTTAATTGAACGTTTTTTCAAGATTATGGATAAGTGCGAAGATAGTGTTTTACCTTTTGGGGATGATGCTGTAGGCTATCTTATTGATGATGACCGTGTTTTGATTGTTAATGTTGATATGCTTGTTTGGGGCACTGATGTTCTTCCTGGGATGTCCTTTAGGCAGGTTGGACGAAAGGTTGTTACGATGTGTGTTAGTGATGTTGCTGTTAAAGGTGCTAAACCGCTAGGTGTTCTTGTTTCTATCGGAATACCGAGGAATTTCCAAGTTGAGTATGTTGAGGAGATTATTAGAGGTATTAATGAAAGTAGCCGTGAATATGGGGCGTGTTTTTTAGGCGGAGATACTAATGAGTGCGACGAGGTTGTTTTAGACGGTGTAGCATTTGGTGTAGCGAATAAGAAGAATTTAGTTTCTCGCAGTGGGGCGAAACCTGGTGATATTTTGGCCATTACTGGATATTTTGGCTATACTGCCGTAGGGTTTAAAATTTTGCTTGAAAACCTTTCTGCTCCAAGCGATTTGATGAAAGGATTCTTAGATGCTGTTTATAATCCTAGGGCGAAAGTAAAGGAAGCGGTTTCATTAGCTCAAAGTGGAGCATTAACGTCCAGTATTGATAGTAGTGATGGTCTTGCATGGTCACTATATGAGTTGAGTAAGGCCAGTAATGTTGGTTTCATTATTAGAAATTTGCCAGTTCCTAGGGAAATTGCTATGTTTGCTGAAGATCATAATTTAGATCCTTTTGATTTAATTTTATATGGTGGAGAGGAATTTGAGCTTGTAGTAACCGTAAAACCAAATATGTGGAATGAAGCCGTAAAAGCTGTTGAGAAAGTAGGAGGAACGCTTATTAAAATAGGGGAAGTAACAAAAGAGAAGAAGATAGTTCTCGTAGATGAAGAAGGAAATGAAAGAAGAGTAAAGCCTCGTGGATATGAGCATTTTGCTCACGGTTGAGGTGAATAAAGTAGTGAAAGTAACTTTGTTAGATGGATATGTAGATGAACCCACGTGTCTTGGTGTACCTCCCTATATTTCTCCGTATATAAGGTATACAGCAGGAGCTATATGGACCGCGAATCCACAGGCTCAGATAAGGTATTTTACTATTGATGAAGTTAGAAAAAACGTAGAATCTTTCTATAAAGTAGCAGAAGATTCTGATCTATTCATTGTTGTTTTTGGAGTTTCTGTTCCAGGAAAATATCTTGGAGGAAAACCAGCAACACCTAAGGAAATCTATGAATTAGCGTTGAAGGTTAAGAAACCTGTTAAAGTTGTTGGAGGACCAGCTGCAAAATTTGGAAGCGGCGTTAGAGGCGGTATGGTTGTAAGAAATACGGGCCTGTTTGAAGAAGTTTTTGATCTAATTGTTAACGGAGATTTAGAAATAGTAATTCATGATTTAATTTTAGAGAAATTGAAAGTTAATAGGGTTGATCCTACTCGCATTAGAGAAACTGCACATAACATTTTTGAATATGCAGTTAAAGGAGCAAGAGTGGTTACGCAACACCCAAGGTATCCGAGAGTTATCTGTGAAATCGAAACTTATCGTGGATGTAGCCGAAAAATTACGGGTGGATGTTCTTTTTGCACTACTGCCGCATACTATGGTTTACCAGATTTCAGACCCGTAAAAGATGTTGTATCTGAGATAGAAGCACTATATCGACATGGTGTAAAATATTTTAGGCTTGGCAACCAGCCGGATCTTTTTGCATACCAGGCAAAGGGTGTAGGAGAACTAGAATTTCCACAGCCGAATCCAGAGGCTATTAAAAAACTGTATCAAGGTATTAGAAATGTTGCTCCTAACTGCTATTTATGGATGGATAACGTGAACCCTGGCACAATTGCACACTATCCCGAAGAATCAAAGGAAATAGCGAAAATAATTGTGACATATAATACACCTGGGGATGTTGCAGCCTTTGGCGTAGAATCAGCGGATCCGAAGGTAATAAAATTAAATAATCTCAAGTGCACTCCGGAAGAAGCTATGAAAGCAATAGAAATATTAAATGAAATTGGCAGAGGAAGAGGATGGAATGGTTTACCTAAACTTTTGCCCGGGTTAAACTTCGTTTTTGGACTTATAGGGGAAACAGAAAAAACCTACGAATTAGACTATTTATTTTTAAAAGAAGTTTTGGAAAGAGGTCTTCTTGTTCGCAGAATAAATTTACGGCAAGTACTTGTGTTCCCAGGAACAAGAATATGGAGCGTAGGGACAAGATTTCTACGGAGAAATTACCATCTCTTTAAAAAGTGGAGTAAAAGAATAAGAGATGAAATAGATATTCCAATGTTGAAAAAGGTAGTGCCAGCAGGAACTGTCCTCAAAGAAGTCATAACAGAAGCCTATTTTGGGAAAAGAACATATGCAAGACAGCTGGGTACATATCCGATAACCACTGTGATCCCCGATGAACTACCCTTGAACACGATGCTTGATGTAAAAGTTATAGATCACCAAGCGAGATCAGTAATAGCAATACCCTACCCTCTCGATATAAACAAAGCATCAATAAGAATCCTCTCCGTAATACCACAAATAGGGAAAAAAAGAGCTGCAAGAATATTAAAAAACAGACCAATAAAAAACCAAAAACATCTCGAAACCATCCTAGACAACAAAACATTAGCAAAACAAATATATCAAAACTACATAGCAAAAAAATAAAAATCATAAAGTAAAAACTTTACCAGTAAAATTATGATTGTTATCTTCATTTTAGCAATTCCTTAGACCCCCTTTAGTTCTTCTTCTAGTTCTTCTTTAGTTTAGACCGGTGACCATATGTTTTTTCATGTATATATTCTATAAATTTCCATATGGTTGTGCATGCCACTTTTGCTCCCTCTTCCACACTTATTAATCTTTCTACTGCTTTTTCTAGTTTATGTTCTTTAATTTTTGATAAAATCCATTTTCGAACTAGTGTTGCCCTATCCACATTTTTCACTTGCAATTTCCTCTAAAACTTTCATATCCTCTTCATTAAGCTCTCTTTTCAAAAAATCAAGAAAACTTCTAGGTCTACTTTTACAACGTTCCAACTTCCGTTTAACAATTTCAACCTCACATGTTTTCTTTAATTCTTCCAGTTCATAGCCACTTAAATCACGAGTAATCAGAAAATACAGATAAACATCGTTTTTCGATCTCAAAACATCTATTTAAAACACCCATACCATTAAGCTTTTTTCTAATGGTTTCTCCAACTTTTCTAGGCGCTCTAACACACAAGACAGAGGACTTCAAAATAATCACCAATTCACAGCACCAATACTCTTTACAAATTAGCTTAATGTTATAACGCAAAAATAGTTTTATGGTTATGACGCCTTAAAAACCCTACAAGGAGCAGAGTTCAATTGCCTTTCTCAGATTTCTTCATGGAGATTCATGTACGAGTACTGAGTAATGGAAAGATAATTACAAACGTCATCTTGAGCTGTTCTTAACTTACATGTCCTATCTAAATACGTCTTTAAAATGGGTTATTGTGAAGTATCTTAATCCAATGATGTTGTCTTCTGACAATTTTGAAGCCAAAACGACTATACATTTTTATCGCATCAGATAGGACTAATCCTGTGTCTGCAATAGCTTTGGAGAAGCCTTTTTGACGTATGTTTTTTAGAAGATGATAAAAGAGAGTGTATCCAATACCCCTTTTTCTATACTCTGGTAGGACTCCTGGGATGCCTAGACGATAGTTATTACCGTTAAAATCCATAACACCAACAACCTTCCCTTTGTATTCTGCCACAAGAATAATTTCATAATCTGAACTCTTTAAATAGGAGAGAACTTGTTCCGATGATGCTTTTGGTCCAAAGGGAGACCAAGGGGCACTTTTCCTAAATATTTCAGCAATATCTTCGGCGTCCTCTTCTCTTGCAGGTCTCACATTTACATCCAAGTTAAGTCTAACATGTTTTATAGGCTCACTTAGGTTTAGCTTCCTCGTCTTAGAACTACAAAACATCGAAAAATATGATAAACCAGTTAAACCCAAAAGATTCATAACCGTAGGCGGAAAATACATAACAAAAAGAGAATACGAAGAAATAAAAGAAAAGACAAAGTAACACGTTTACTTTAACAAAAACTTAAAACTTAAAAATTTAAGAAAACTAAGTTTAATCTTGACTTAATTTAAAAAGTAATGAAGAATAATCATATTTGCATTTAAACTATAAAATACTTTGACGACGCGCTACGTGTAATAACTAGCGTGTACATATATGCTCTCTGCGTAGTTTATTACTCCTGTAGAAAATTGTTTTACGCACCTTAGAATACTTCAAATTTTCTTGACATGTCGCCAATTCTTATCATACCGCCTAAATGTGGTTAAAGGAGTCAGTATCAAACATGAAACCAGAGATATAACCCCTTCAGTCAAAGGCTTCTCTATTAAATCTTTCTAGCATTTTCTATCGCTTCATTAATCGCTTTGTTAGCCTTGTTAATGTTCATTAAAACACGAGCGGTTTTTTGCTTTTCTTCGAAAGGCAGGGGTAAGACACCATCCGAAGAAGTACTTGCTGAGTAATTTTTGGACGTGTACTACCTGTAGCTAATCTTTTTCAGTCTAGCGTTTTTTAAAATAATATATAAACTTAGGGTAAGTGAGTTCTATGAAATCTTAGGGTGTTGCATTTTGTGATGTTGCAGACGTGATAGTGAAAAGTTTAAAAAATAGGACTGTTACATAATAGGGGGTCAAGATGCCGGAAGAGTTCCCTTGCATAAAATGTGAGCCGATTAAACTACCAAGACCGCCAGCTAGGGCTACAGAAGCCTTTCTCAGTACTATAGCTCAGGGGATGTGGGCTGAAGAAAAATTAATGGAAGCTATAAATTCTACTTCCCAACTGATAGCGATTAAATATGGCCAGTCCAGATACAATCATGAGCTAATCTCTAATAAAGAGGCTTGGAAAAAATATGTAACAAAGGTTTATTCGCAAATGAGCAAATTTGGAAAACGACCTGACATTTTGATATTTAGGAGAGAAGATATATCAACAGATTTACCTCAAGATATTAGTGAAAGAGACGAGGAGGAGATTAAAGATATTGTATTTAAATCAATAGCAGGAATTGAATGCAGATCTAGTTCATATTATTATGATGAGTATGTGAAAGCTAGAGGAAAGGAGGGTAAAGAACTATCTATTACAGTAAAAGAGGAAGATATAGAGAGATTAATTAAGTGGAGGAAGACTTATTGCGGGTCAAAACCCTTATTCTATCTTCAACTCTTTTTTGATAAAGGATTTTTCATATCCTTCGATAGGGTTTTAGAAATTATTGCTCAAGCTAAAACTAGAAAAATAGAGCACTACAGGTTTGCAGTTGATAGAAAAACAGGAAAAGCTACCCACTTTATAGGGATGTCTCATGCCAAGGTATGTTTAATTGCTATTGAGTATCCTAAAGTAGTCGCAAAGTCAATAAAAGCCTGGGATGGGAAAGTTTACGCAATCCGAACACCAGAAGGAGGTAAATTCAAATTAAATGAAGAATTCATCCAGGAACTCTTGTCTCTTAAATCTAAATCTGCTTAATATGTCTTTTATAGTGGCATCAATTATTTTTTTAACTTCATTTTCTTTCTTGGGGTCTTGTCTCGAAATCATACATAACTTATCAAAAAGATTTGCTAACCTTTTTATGTCATCTTGGCTAATATTTTTTACATCGATGACTGGAAGGTTTTCAAGGTCTTTTGGTTCAAGTTTTCTTAATCCAGTTCCGTAAATTCTTCCGTAGTAGGTTGCTATTTCCTTACATATATTTGAGTTAAGATAAGCGAGCAATGCTTTCAACTTTAACTCATCATTAAAGAGAGGGTAAATGCAATGAAATGGTGTTAGATTAAGAACTTTTGCTTTATTAAAAACGAACCTCATCCGTTCCCTACTGAAAACTAAAGCTAAGATCGGTGCAGGCTTACGTTTATCTACCATATACCAAATTTTTCTATGGGATGGTATATATCTCCTATTAACACCTAGTTTTAAACCGTATTCTAAATATGCTTTTAGTGACTCTGGAGGTTGTTTAGAAAAACAGTAAAGCAAAAAAACGTTTTCACCTTTTTTTCTTAGCATATCCCAATCTTTAGAGGTAAAATCGTAATGAGGGCAATGTGAAGCTTTAGCTACGACAGATTTTAAATATTGTCTTGGTATGGAAAACTTCTTTATTGTTTGTTCCGATAAAGTAAAGAAAGCGTTATAACCAGTGGCTATGCCTCTATCGACGGTTGCTATGGTGGATAATGGTATTAACTTATGTAAAATATTTCCAAAGTTGTTATTTTTAACAAAGTATGTAAGCCACTTTTCTTTTGGATCTAGTTGATGTTGGTGGATTTTTGTAATGTATTTAAGACTTTCCAAATTTTCTAAAGATTGTTGGTAATTATCATCAAGTCTTATGAACTTTACCTGATGTTCTCTTTCTGGTTTCTCTTTTTTAAGGAGTGTTATTAATCCAGTAGTCATTACATTCTCGAATACTTCCTTTTCAAGTCCTACGAGTATGAAAGCTTCTATCTTAAAATTCTCTATAAGGAATTTCTTAAGTTCTTGTCCATAACCTGTGTAAAGAAATTCACTTGGCGTTATAAATGCAATTCGCCCACCATCCTTGATGAACTTAGAGGTCTGTACAAAGAAGAGTGTATAAATATTAGTTAATCGGGTTATTTGAATACCAAATTCCCGAGCAATCCTTATAACAATATTTCTATCAAAACCGTGAAACTTTATGTAGGGTGGATTACACACTACAAAATCATACTTATCTTCAGATTCCCAACTAAGAAAATCACCTTTAATTAGCGTTAAATTATTGATATCAACACCTAACAATTTAAGACGAATGAAACAAGCATTAAGTAATATTGGATCTATATCAATTCCCGTTAATCGAAAATCCTTTTTCTTCTTAAGCAATGAAAAAGCTTTTGATAGAAATATCCCAGTACCAACTCCAGGGTCAAGAACGTTTTTTCCACCTTCTGAAAGCCCCCACGTAACCATAAATTCTGCAATATTTGGTGGCGTGAAAAATTGACCATACTTTCTTCGATATTTTCGAGGAATTAATATATTATATATATCATCTATTATATCAGGATTATCTATAACTTGTTGAACAAGTTGATTAAGTTTTTCTTTAATTTTTACACTTGAATAATCTTTGACATCCAATGTATATGGTAATGTTACTCCTATTTTATCAGCAACCTTACTAACTAGTTTGTGGAAAAATAATCTAGCATCTTCTTCGCTAAGCTTTTTTTTCATTTTTCTAATAACGTGTAAAGTCTCATTAACCATTTTTACCACCTTTCAGCGGTCTCACTACAATTATAAGCTCTCCGTTCTCAGCTCTGATTTCCCAGTTGAGCTTATCTCCCTCTGAGAGGTTAAACTGCTTGACAATTCCCATAGGAATAGTTGTTCTCAAAGATTTACTTTTTGATGTAGCTCTGGTAAGCACGGTAATCTCTCCCACGTCAATCACCTATTGTAGTCATAGGTAAAATTATTTATAAAATTTTTGACCTAAGATTTTACCAAAAATTCTTTAAGTAGGTAAACTTATACACCTAATAATAGGTAAAATTTCAGGTAAGATGATTGGTATAGAAGTGTGCCGATGTTAGGAAAAACTGAAAAATAAAAGGTTACGTTGATATATTAAAAAATGAGATCGATGAACTGCTTGAAGCCTTAATGGACTACTGCAAAAAAGATGAAGCTGAATGCTTAGCAGAAATAATACACACAATTTGGAAAAAATATCCGAACCAAGTAGAAGAAAAAATAGAAAAATTTGGGACACACTAAACGAATACACCATTGAAACCATCGAGTGGCTCGCCCTCGAATCCTCCAAGATGGTTCTAAAACTAACTCCAAAACTCAAAGAAAACTTATACAACAAAACCTACAACGAAATCTACCAAGAACTCAGCACATCAGCCGCACTAACACTACTATACATAGGAATAGACTACCCACAGCTAATCGAAGACACACTACCCAAAATAACAGAATACCTCACCCACCCATACGAAGAAGTCTACGAAAACCTAAGCGACAACCTAACAATCCTCATCAAAAAACACCCCCAAACCATCAGCAAAATACTACCAAAACTCCTTCAAATACTACCAAAACTCCTCACCAACAAAAAATACAGCAAACACCACATCACAAAAATAGCCAACCTCCTAAAAACAATCACCACCACAAAACCAGAAACACTCAACAAAATAACCCCACTCCTCAACAAACTCAACAAAACCGACAACGAAAACCACAGAAAAATCAAACTAATACTTGAAAAAATCAACAAAACACAAAAACAAAAATAAAACACCAAAACAACCACTTCAAACAAAAAGTCATGAGTGGCGGGCCCGGCGGGATTCGAACCCGCGACCACCGGCTTTCCTCAAACGCAGCAAGCAGAGCGTTTTTAGAAGGCCGGCGCCCTTTCAGGTGTTTTTTTGTTATCCTGCTAGGCCACGGGCCCGTTTTTTGGTGGTTGTTTGTGTGGGTTGTTTTGTTTGTGTTTTGGTTTAGGTTTGTGTGTTTTGGTTTTATTATTTTTGTTTTATTTTTAAAATGTTTTTAAGGATATAGGCTGGTAGGTCGAAGGTTTTTTTGACTTTGTTTAATATTATGGTGTCGCTTGTGGCTATTATTCCTGGGGTTTGGGTTAGTTCTTTGTCTGGGTGTTTTGTTGTTTTTGCGGTTCCTTTTATGTTGTTTTTTTGTAGGAGGTTTCTTATTTTTGCTGCGAGTTCTCCGCTTTTGCTGATGGGTTGGTCTAGTATGAAGATTGCTTCTGCTGGTTTTAGGTTTTTGATGGCTTGTATGATTAGGTTTAGGGCTTTTTCTGTTAGGTTTGTTATTTTGTATTTTCTGAAGATTGCTGAGATGTCTCTTATGTATCCGTTGTCTGCTTTTAATATGATGCCGTTTTTTAGCATGGTTTCTACGGTTATTAGGACGTTGTAGCAGTCCACTACTAGTCTGTTATTTTCTACTTCGCTTTCTTTAACTAGTTTTTCTCTTCTTTGGGTGGCTTCTTTCTCTGGGAATATTGTTCTGTAAAGTATGTGTCTCTCTGTTTCATTTAATAGATATCGTTCTCCTACAAATCTTAGTGCACTTTTCTTATTGTAACCTCTTTCTAGCAGGTATTTGTAGTCTTTTGCAGCTTCTAGGAGTTTTCTCTCATTTTTCATGTTTTTCTCCTTATAAAATATAGAATGGAAAAAAGCTTTCTAGTTTTCTTGTCTTGTTATGTTCCGGCGGTGTTTGCGTGAGTGTTTTTGATGTGCTTTGGTTTCATTTGTTATCCGAAGAGTGCTCCGAGTCCTCCTACTTCTTCCTCTTCTTCCTCTTCCTTCTTTTCTTCTTTCTTCTCTTCTTTTGCTTCAGGGGCAGCTGCTTCGGCTGGTGCTGGTGCTGCGGCGGCTACCGGTACGGCTGCTGTTTTTATTGCTTCGTCTATGTTGATTTCTTCTAGAGCTGCTACAACTGCCTTTATTCTTGCTTCGTCTATGTTTGCTCCGGCGGCTTCTAATATTTTCTTTATGTTTTCTTCTGTTATGGGTTTTCCAGCTTTATGAAGGAGCATGGAAGCATATATGTATTCCAAATTTTTCACCTCCGAAATTATCCGAAGAGTGATCCTAAACCTAATTCTTCTTCCTCTTCTTCCTCTTCCTTCTTTTCTTCTTTCTTCTCCTCTTCTTTTACCTCAGCTTTTTCTACTGGTTGAGGAACTGTAGTGACTACTTCACTTGGCAGTGCGTCTGGTTTTATCTCAAGTATTTTACTTGCAAGGCTTGTTGCTTCGACGTGGGCTTTCGATAGGATGTATGGTAGGGTTTCTTTGGTTGGTATGCATGCGTTTATCGATAGGTTTATTGCTTCGCTATATGCTTTTTGCAGTAGTATGGGCATTGTGTCAGTGGTTGGTACTGTGGCGTTTAGAGCTAGATTGAATGCTTCTATGTGGGCGGTTTGTATTTGTCGTTTTATTTCTTCTGGGTGTATTGTTAGTTCTTCCTCTGTAAATATAACTCCGTCGTCGTATGCGGCGTGGAGAGATAATCCTACTTCCATGGGTTCTATGCCGAGTCTTGAAAGGACTAATGCCAGTTTTCTTGAGATTTTTTCTCCCTTTTTGCAGACGACGGTGTCTTTTGCTACCCATACTGATCCGGATTGTACTTTGGTGGGGATTCCTACTTCGTTTAGTTCGCTGATTACTGGTCCAGGTGGGAGCCCTGTGTTGCCTTCTGGCACTATTATATCGCTTTGAGCTATTTGACCGGCTTTTGCGGGGGCTTTTGCTTTGTTTCTTTCTAGGAAGAGATTTATTTTTACCGGGTTTTCGTTTGTAAATACAAATGCGCATGATCCAGTAATGTAATCTGCAAGTTTTTCAATACCTGGTTTAAATTTTTTAGCTTTGTTTAAAGCTATTTTCATTAATGTGTTTTTTGCCATTTTAATTAGGACTCTGCCTCTTAACATGTTTCTTAATCTTTGAACTTGGTGTGCTCCAATTGTATCCATTTTTGTTAAAGCTATTACTTTATGCTTTTTGATTAGATTAACTAACTCGTCTACTATTTTTACTTTATGTTCAGGTACAGGTCTTCCCTGCTTAGTAACAGCTATAGCCATGCTGTTCACATCCCTTATGGGTTAGTTCATCATAGTTATTTTGTTTTAATGGGAACTGGTGGTCCCATGGTTGTTTTAACGTATATGCTTTTTATATTTTGTATGCCTTTTTCAAGTTTTTCGAGTAGGAATTCTAAAACTGCTTTTATGTTTTCAGCTATTTTTTCATCTTCCATATCTTTTGTTCCAACTCTAACATGAATTACAGGGTTATTTCTCATTCTAATTCTAACAGTTCTTCTGTATTGTTCTACTAGAGATTTTACGTCGGCGGTGGGCGGTATAGGTTTGGGCATTTTACCTCTTGGACCTAAAACAGGGCCAAGGGATCTACCAACTAGGGGCATTAAATCAACTTGAGCGAGAAAGAAGTCGAATTGTTTTGCTAGTTTTTTCGCTGCTTTTCGATCTGATAGGAATTTTTCAAGGTCTGTTCTTGATAATACTGAGTCTATTCCCTCATTTTTTGCTCTAACTTCAAGATCTCCACTAGCTATGACACAAACCTTTACGGGTTTATTAATTGGATGGGGAAGCGTGATTTCGGTACTTATTCTATTTTCAGGTTTTTTTAAATCTAAATTTTTAAAGCTAATAGATAGGTCTATTGATTCTTTAAATTTTCTTTCCTTTGCTTTCTCTTTTGCTTCTTTCACAGCCTCGATTATCTTTTTAATGTCTATGGGCATGTTGCATCCCTCAGGGTGGTCAAATTTAGGATGGTGGTTTTAAATTAATGTTAAATGATCGTTAATTTACAAGATTAAAATGCTGGAGGAAATAGCAAGAAATCTAATATAAAGTTAATGTTTTACTCTTCAGAAAGTAAGTTGTCCCAAACACTTTCATCGATTTCTTTTTGAATTTCTCTAGGGTCTTTACCCTCTACTGTCACGCCCATGCTGACGCAGGTTCCAAGTACTGTTTTAACGGCGCTTTTAAGATCTTTTACAATTAGATCTCCCATTTTTGCTTTTGCAATTTTAACTACTTGCTCCATTTTTAGATCTCCGATCTTATTTCCTTTTGGATCTCCGCTTCCTTTATCTTTACCCAGTTCTTTGAGTATTAGGGCGCTTGTAGGTGGGGTGCCTACTTCTACCCAGAATTCTTTTGTTTCTTGGTCTACTGTTATTTTTACTGGTACTTTTAGTCCTGCAAAGTCTTTGGTAAGTTCATTTATTTTTTGAACGACCATATATAGGTTTACACCGGTTGGTCCTAATGCTGGTCCTATGGGGGGGCCAGCGCTAGCTTTTCCACCATCAACTAGTACTTCAAGTGTGACTTTTTTACCCATGATTCACCACCTTTATTCTTCTTTTTCTACGATTTTTACGAAGTCTGCTCGAACTTTTATTGGAATGGGTACGGGAGATTCAAACAATTCGACTACGACTTCTTCTTTTGACTCATCTACTCTAACAACTTTTGCTTTTTCTCCTTTAAACGGTCCTCCTGTTATTTCAACTATATCTCCTTCACTGACAGCCTCTAAGGCTGGTTTTGGTGCTAGAAAATGTTCCATTTCTGATATATCTATTTTTCCAGCCAGCTTGCTTCTGACATGTGGAAGCCCAGTGATTGCCTGTAAGACATCATATGGGGTTGCTGCTTCTATAAAAATGTATCCTCTTACTCCTTCAGGTATGAGAATAGCTCTTATTGCTAGTTTTCGTGCTTTTGCCCTTTCTTCAATTAGCGTTGCAACTATTTTTTCTTGACCAGTGGTTGTTCTTACTACGAAAATGCCTGACTTTGCTTTGGGCCTTGTTTCTGACATTTTTCCCCCTCGTTTATCGGAACAGTAACGCAAAAATTAATCTAATTAGGAACGCAATAAGGCCTATAATAAGAATGCCTATTACAGATATCCTTATGCTAAGTTTAAGTTCTTCTCCAGTAGGTTTTTTTGCTAGTTTTAGTAATCTTCTTACATTTCTTAGGAAAGACTCTATATCCATCTGTTACACCTTTGACTAAAGTTTGCTGTTTCACTCTAGTGGTTCTATACCGAAATCAATGTTTGTCCCTTTATTTTTTTCGAGTAGTATTTTCATGAGGTCCTCTTCAGATTCAACTAGATAGGGTGAATTCACCCCGGAAATTATTAGAGTTATTCGAATTGCTCCTTTTAGTTCACCGTCTATTAGTGCACCCCATATGATTTCAGCATCAGGTTCAAGTTTTGACGCTACGTTTTCAACTATAATTTCGGCTTCATGTAAAGTTAAGTCTTGACTACCACTAATGTTTATTAACGCTCCTCTAGCTCCATTGATATCAACATCTAGCAACGGGTTTTGCAAGGCTTTTTTGACGGCTGTTTCTGCTCTTTTTTCTCCTTCTGCTTCGCTCATAGAGATTAAGGACATTCCGCCGTTTTCTAGAACTGATTTAACGTCCGCGAAATCTAAGTTTACAAGTCCTGGTCTTGTGACAAGTTCTGTGATGCCCTTTACACCTCTAATTAATATTTCATCAGCTACTCTAAATGCCTCAGCGATTGACAGGTTTGGAACGATATCAAGTAGTTTCTCATTGGGGATGACTATAACCGTATCACATACATTTAAAAGGTTTTTTAAACCCATTAAGGCATTTTTAATGCGTTTTCTACCCTCTATTCTAAACGGCAAGGTACATATGCTTATCGTAAGGGCTCCTTGATCTTTTGCGGCCTCTGCAACTATAGGTGCTGCTCCGGTACCAGTTCCTCCGCCTAAACCGCATGTAATGAACACTAAATCAGCTACTACTGCTTCTTTTATTTCTTCATAGCTTTCTTTCGCTGCGGCTTCTCCCACCGCTGGGTTATTTCCAGCTCCAAGACCTCCAGTCAGTTTTCTACCAATTAATAGCTTATGATGTGCATCGGTGTATAGGAGATCTTGTGCATCGGTGTTTATTGCGAGGGTTTCAGCGCCATCGATGCCGATCTCCATTAGCCGTGTTATAGTGTTGTTTCCAGCCCCACCTACGCCAACAACCAGAATTTTTGTTCTTGCTTCCTCTAGTATTCTCTGAAGTTCTTCATCCACATATTTAGTGCTGAAACGAGCACGCCTCTGTGATGAAATACTCTCTCTTTCCCTTATTTTTTCTATAATCTGCTCCATATATTTCACCTACGTTCCATAAGTAATTTGATAAATTTTTTACAATTTGTATTTCGGGAATATTACCTCAAAACGTAAAAAGTGAAGTATTAAGTTTTATTAAGCTTTTAGAAGTAGAATTAAAACTTAAAACACTACTAAAATAAGAAAGAGAATTGATTTAAAGTAGGAGAGCAAGCACAGCTTTTTGTGCATGTAGACGATTTTCTGCTTGATCCCACACAACCGAGTGTATGGGGTCGTCAATAACTTCATCTGTTACCTCTTGTCCTCTATGCGCTGGGAGGCAATGCATGAAAATATAATCTTTTTTAGCGTGTTTCACTAGTTCCTTGTTTACCTGGTATCCTTGAAATGCTTGCAGTTTCTCTTTTGCGACTTTTTCTTCGCCCATTGAAACGAATACGTCGGTATATATCACATCTGCGTCCTTTACAGCTTCTTCTGGCGACTCTAAGATTTCAACCTTGCCTCCACTTTCTTGGGCATTCTCCATTGCCCACTGAATAATTTTTTCTTTCGGTCTATATTTTTTGGGTGTTGCAACCGATATATTCATACCCATTTTTGTACAGCCTATTAAAAGCGAGTTGCAAACATTATTCCCGTCGCCTACAAAAGCCAATTTTAGTCCTTTGAGTACTGCTTTCTTTTCTAATATTGTAAGTAAGTCGGCCAGAATTTGGCAGGGATGAGTTAGATCACTTAATCCGTTTATTACTGGGATATCTGCATATTTTGCTAGTTCTTCAAGATCTTTATGCGAGAATACTCGAGCCATTATACCATCTACATACCTGCTAAGCACCCTTGCTGTATCTGCAACGGTTTCTCCGCGTCCTAGCTGTAAATCATCCCATCTAAGATAAAGAGCACGGCCCCCTAGGTCGCCCATTGCAACTTCAAAACTTACTCTTGTTCTTGTTGAAGGTTTTTGAAATATCATTGCTAAGGTCTTACCGCGAAGAACAGGCTCAAAATATCCCCGTTTTCTTGCTCTCTTTAGTTCTAGAGCTGTATCAAGCAGAAATCTTAATTCTTCGTATGTAAAGTCCTGGAGGGTTAAAAAATCTCTTCCCTTTAAGTTAACCATTTAAATCCCCTCGATTAGTTAAATTTGGTTATTTTTTCCGTGAACCATTTAGGATCAAAGGGTTTTAAATCTTCGTATTTTTGCCCCACACCAATAAATAATATGGGTTTTCCAGTTATGTAAGTTATTGAAAGAGCTGCTCCACCCTTCACGTCTGCATCGACTTTCGTTAATATGGATCCACTTATTTCTACAGCTTCGTTAAATTTTTCAGCTTGTACTAATGCATCATTGCCAGCTAGCGCATCTCCAACAAAAATTACGAGATCAGGTTCGGTTACTCTTATTATTTTTCTCATTTCGTCCATTAGGTTTTTATCTGTTTGAGCTCTTCCAGCGGTATCAATTAAGACAACATCAATACCTTTGGCCTTTGCATGGTTGATTGCATCAAATGCAACAGCAGCAGCATCTGAACCGTATTTGTGTTTTATGACTCTGACTCCTAGTCTTTTTGCATGTTCTTCTAGTTGTTCTATTGATCCAGCTCTGAAAGTGTCACTTGCAGCTAGTACAACGCTATAACCTTTCTTTTTGAGGAGATAAGCTAGTTTGGCTATTGTAGTTGTTTTTCCAGTTCCATTAAAACCTACAAAAACAATTACAGTAGGTTCTTTTCGTTTTCTTTTCTCTTCTATAATTTTAAAGAGATCAACTTCTTCTTTTGGAGTTAGTATTTCCATGATGGTTTCTTTAATCGCATCCGCAACAACTTTTTTAGTGTTTTCAAGCAGACCTATTTTTTGCCCTAGTAAGGATTTTTTAACGTCTTCTGCAATTTTCTCCGCAACTGGCAACGCTACATCACTACTAAGCAAGGCAAGTTTAAGGTCCCATAAAGCGTTGTCTAATCTTTTTTCTGTTAAAGTTTTTTTGCTGATTTTCTCCGTGAAGCTTTTAAGAGCAGTTCTTAACTTATCTAGCATTAATGTCACCTGAGATCTTTGAGTTTACCTAGTTTTTTGACTAAGCTGATTTAGCTGGTTCTGCATGTCTCCGAGTTTGGCAATTACTTGATCAAGCAATTTTCTTCTTTCATTTAATACTTCTTGTACTTCGCCAAGTCTTTCCTCAAGCAGTTTTTGCGCATCGTCTAGCGTTTTTTCAGCGGCAACATCGGCCCCTAGATGAATTATGACTTTATTAGGGTCTACAAGTTTGGCTTTTATAAAGGTTCTCGACCCTACTGGGACAAGGATTTCTTCTTTACCCTCACCTTTGCGAATATTTTCAATGGTTGTCATAGTGAGGGTTAGCTGCTCTACGTATGATGTTAGAACGTTGATTTCCTTTTGTAGAGTTTCAGCTTGCGACTTATACCAATTATATTCTAAAATGAGCCTTTGCATTGTTTTTTCTACATTTTCTTTTGACAATGATAGGATCCTCCCTAATGTAAACCTAAAAGACCTTTAATTAAAACAGATTTAACTTCTTCGGGCTTTATCTCCTTGATCTCAAGTATTTTAATATCTCTTCTCTTCACCTTGTGAGTGCTCCCAATTTCCGAAAAAACTATTTCAAGGGCGTCTTCAGGCTTTAAAGCTCTTACCTCTTTGGAAAATCTTATTTTCATCAGATTTTTTCTGTATTCGCCAATGATCCTATATATTTTGACTTCTGAGGTTGCCATCGTCAATTTCCTCCTTTAAGTTATATTTCTAAAGCTCTTTCTATTCTTAAAAGTTCAGGACCTGTTGTTAGAAGACCTGTAGCAGCGCCATAGGAGTTAGCTATCATTCCAGCACCTACAAATGGTGAACCGTGGTTTACTGTCCCAATATCAACAGGAACTTTGAGTACAGAACTGAGCCATTCCAATTCTTCGTCTGAAGCCATGGGATGTACAATAGCGCCTTTATTTGTAGCAACACTCATGGAACCTACAAGTGGCAACCTATAAATTTTACCGCATACTACCTCGACGTCTAAAACATCCTCAATAACTTTAATAGCTTTTCGTTCCAGTCCTGGATGCGCAACTGCCCCCTTATCATTCGCCAGAATAATATTACCCAAGGCTGTCATCTTACTAGGTACCCTTTCTACGATAATGTCGAGTTTTTCTTTTAGCATTTTAATTTCACTATCTAAAGTAAAATAAGGAACCAAAATGCCGTTGGAATTACCGACTACAAAAATACCGATAATTGGGCTTTCAGCAATTTTAGTTTTTAAAACAGGAACTTTAAATGTTTCCTTTAGTTTGTTTAAGGTTTTTTGATGAAGATCGAAGCGAACCAGAACATATTTGTCGGTTGCGATAGCGTAAACACCAAGATTAGGATTGCCGTTGAAATTTGTGCGAATAACAACCAAGAAATCACCTCTCCGCTAAGAAAACCTTAACAACACCCTCCTTGTCCTTAGTTACCCTGACTCTAATTTTGCGGGGAGGTGACTGAATACCTCTCTCCCAAATTTTTTCATTAACTTCAGGGTTAATAATAATTTTTTCGGGTTTCATATGCCTTTCAACAAATTCTTTAAGAACGCGAACTGCTTTTTCTGCTCTTTTTTGCCTAGGAGTATAAATAAACTTTTTGGCAAGCGGTATGACATAGATTCTCTCTTCAAGTATTTCTTCTGAGACTTCCTTTTCTTCACCTACTTCCCTTTCTTCTTCCAACGCCATGAAACATCCTCCCTTATGGCTTTATTTTCCTATTTCTCCAGGATCTTTTTTTAGGATGCGTACGAACTTTACCCTTAGTACGAACAACAATCCAGGTAGGAACACTTCTATTTTCTTTAAGGGCAGATGCAAGTCTAAGTTTTTTACCTAAAGGTTTATTTCTGGCCAAGGCATTTCACCTTATCTAAATTTTATTTTTGTTTCTCTTCTTCCCCCTTGAAGCCTCTTAAGGATCGTCTTAAGTTGATCATCGCTAAGAGGAATAGGAAGTCTCCCAGCTTGAGCCAGCCTTATTAATTCTAATTCCAATCTTTCTGCAAATTCAGGTCTAACCATTTTTATACGGGTGAGCCTTTCTCTAGCTTCGGAAGATAATATTCTCCTAAGTATGGCTTGTTTCTGCATTTCAAGTTGTCTTCTCATTTCTTCTCTTCGCCGGGCCTCCGCTATTTGCCTCTGTAACTCTAACAGTTTCCTTCTCTGTATTTCTTCTAGTTCTTCGTCCTCGGACAACAGTATCATCTCCAATTAAACTAATATTTCTTAAGTTCTGGTATTTCTTTTTGAAGTTTAAGCTTTACCTCGTATGCCAGTCTATCGAGAAACGATCTACCAAGTGGGGTGAGCCTTCTACCGGATTTATCGGCTTTTTCAACTAGTTTAGCTTCCTCTAATTGCTGAAGAATTTTTCTAATGATTGCCCCACTACCTTTTCTAAAATGTTCCGGCTTTACTCCCCTATTTTTTCTGCCACCATACGCGGTTCTCAGCCTCGAAACGCCAACTGGTCCATGAATGTAAAGTTTTCTTAAAATGGATGCACATCTGATATACCACCAATCGGGGTCAACAGGTGGATTCTCCTTGTGTGCTCCGGTTTTTACGTAAGCAGCCCATTCTGGAGGTTTAATTTTATCGCTTTTCTTTAACTCTTCAGCTATTCTCCTAATTAATATATCGGCAGGGACATCGTACACCGTGGCCATACTCATACTCTCCTAACATTAATACAAGAAGACGATAATAGTGCAGACAACAAATATAATTATTCCTTAAAAACCTTTCTTTTACCGAAAGGAGAAGCAATTATGAAAGTTCTACCTCTAACCTCGATGAGCTTCGTGTTAGTTAACTCAGCAACCTTTCTAGCCAGTTCAAACCTATCTCCGTGAGTTAAAGCAGAACGTAAAATCTTAACTTTAACAACTCCCATAGCCTCAAGATTCTTTTTAATTTCCTTAATTAAACCCTCAGTGATACCTGCTTTTCCTATTCTAATAGTTGCTGATGCGTGTCGAACCTCGCTAATCAACGTCTTAAACCTTTTTGGCACTTTTACCACCTATCTTATACGGGTAACGCATCTGTCTACCACACTTTAAACATGTAACAACCAGGTGGGGAAACCTATTTGTACGAAGCCTAACCCTACAATTAACACCTGGAATAAGAAAACTTTTACAATGTTTACAAATTCTACGCTTTAACCAGCTGGGAATTTTAACTCTGCATCTCATGCCGATTTTACGGGCTAAATCGATGTAGCGTTGCGCTAAATCGGGGTGCTGCCTATAAATTTTATCCGCCATCTCAAACAAAAGCTCAATTCGCTGCCTAGCAATATCCTTAACAAGCAGCTGATCCAACTTTCTCCTCAATAAAGCACACCCATAAATAAAGACTTGAATAGCAATATAATCATGTTGATAGAAAATTGATCAAATATAAGATGTGAAAGATATTAGATTGGTTACAAGAATTGTAGTATATGAGAACTCGGCATATTTTGAGTAATGAACATGGTGACAAGAAATGAAGAAACATGATAACCTGCTAAAATCTTTTTATAATGTGTTTAGTTTTCCTGAAGATCCCAGAACTGAAGAAGGGTTCAAAAGATATGAGAAAGCTGTTAGGAGATTTCAAATTCTTATAGAACATGAATGGTTTAAAGCACTGATTCAAAATAAACCTCAAATCCACATATTGGAAATATGTAGTGGCATGGGCATTGGAGGGGTAGCCCTAGCAAAAGTTCTTAGCGAAAAGAATATCAATATAAATTTAACTCTCACCGATCTACGTGAAAACGCTCTTAAAATTGCTAAAGAATGGGGATACAAAGAACTCAAAAAAGATATATGTGTGATTAAAGTTGACGCAAGAAAAACACATACACTTGAAACAAAAGCTGATATAATTTTAATGTGTGGTCTTTCTGCTCCACATTTCAATCCATGGGATATGGTTAGACTTCTAGCATCCGCAAGCGAAACGCTCCTAAACGATGGACTTATGATAATGGAAGAAAGCGATAGAATTTATAGAATATTTTATCAACGAGGATACAAAGAGGTGCTGATAGAAAAAGTAGACGAGGAAAGAATGGTAATATCGACACATGCAGGCTACGACATGTTAAAAGGAACCTTTGACCGTGCAGTAATCGATTTAGTGAGCAGATCAAGACCAGTAATTTTAGAGACATATTTTTGGGGACTAGCAGAGCTAATGGCGTTCACATGGATATTTTTCGAGGATATCGACTTCGTAAAGGATCCGGAAGGAAACGTTGCACAGGGATTTATAATGGCGAGAAAACCGCGGCGAAAACTATCACCTGATATCTTTGCAAAAACTCCGAAAATTTTGAGGGATATTGCAGAAAAAGAGAAGTAAGTTGCATGAAGTTGGTATTTCATTATCTTAATGGTTCTCTGGGGAAGTTTTAGCTAGAATAGCTGATTTCCTCTGATTTCAGTAAACTATTTAACCTTTAACGCTTGAAAACTACAAGGTGTAAGAGCATGCTTATTTTTATATTGGCGGAATCATCACTGGAAACAATACCGCCGGAGTTAAGACAATATAAAGCAATTAGACTTCAGGCGATGAAAAGAAGGAAAAAAACGAAAGAATTATTGCTTGATTCGTCACGCCACCACTATTACATGAGAAATTTAAAAGACGCTGAGAAAAGAGGTAGGCCAGATATAGTTCACATAACTTTGCTTAACGTGCTTGGAACTCCTCTAAACAAAGAAGGTTTGCTGCAAACATACGTGCACACAATAAACGATAAAGTATTGTACATTAACCCAGAAACAAGACTACCAAAAAACTATAACCGATTTGTAGGACTAATGGAGCAATTATTTGTGAAAAGAAAAGTACCTCCAAAGGGGAAAACATTGATAAAACTTAGACCGAAAACATTGAAAGGGCTGCTAGAAGAAATAAAACCAACCATGACGGTAATCTTCACGGGGGAAGGCGAACCAGTAGAACTTTTACAATTAATGAAAGAACTGTCAAAACATGAAAAGCTAGCGGTGATAGTGGGAGGATTTCCGCATGGAACATTTAAAAAAGAACACTTACAATTGGCCGATTTAAAAGTATCAATAGATCCGGAACCACTGGAAGCATGGACAGTAGCGTCAAGAATAATATACGCCTATGAAACAGCAATAAACCTACCGGAAACAAGAATAAACAAAGTAAAGCAAAGATAAATCAAACCAGACAATATTAACAAGTTTACTACACAAATGTTATGTCAAATCGGCCTTTAAACAATTATTCCGATTAAAGTTGGACACTACAACATTTTAACAAAACGTAGAAAATCACTTCTAAGTTTTAACAGTTTCCCAAAATTATCTTAAAGAAGTTTCACTACAACCTTTCATAACCTTCCCTTTGTGCAAACTGGGATTTGAGGTCGTGCATCACATGGGGAAAATCTTGTACTGGGTCGGTTGCATGGCGTCCTACCGCGTAAAAGAAATAGCAAAAAGCACGGTAAAAATCTTAAAACATGCCCAAATAAGCTTTGAAACGCTTGGAAGCAACGAAACATGCTGCGGATCAGTATTAATAAGATACGGGATGTTAGAAGAGGCAGAAAAACTTGCAAAACAAACTATAACCACCATTAAAAACAAAAACATAAACACGGTTGTAACATCGTGCGCGGGATGCTACAGAACCTTTGCAAAAGACTACTACGAATACCTCGACATTAAACCACCCTTCACAGTCCTCCACACTTCCCAACTTCTCGCTGACATAATAAACAACGGGAAAATATCAGTCCCAGATCTAGCACCTCTCACAGTTACCTACCATGATCCCTGCCACCTTGGCAGGCACATGGGAATCTTCGAGGAACCTCGTCAAGTAATCAAAGCATTTAACACAAAAATCATCGAAATGAAAAACTCCTATATGAACTCCAATTGCTGTGGAGCAGGTGGAGGACTAATGAGCACGTACCGCGAACTCACAGCAGCAATAGCAGAAGACAGACTAAGAGAAGCACTTGAAACAAAAACACGCTATTTAATCACCACTTGTCCATTTTGCGTTTACAACATGAGAAAAACAGCCGAAACCCTAAACATACCCATACAGGTAATGGATCTCACAGAATTCGTCATAAAAAGGATAGAGGGAAAACTATGAAAGACTGGTATGAAATCTACAAAAACACAATAATAGAAACTCTCTCCAAAGAAGAAATCACAAAAACAATAAAGAAAGCAGCTCAAAAAATCACCGAGAACAGGGACAACGCTCTAAAACAAATAAAAAACGTAGAAGAACTTCTTAAGAGAGTTAGAGAAATTAGGCAAAATGCAATTGACCAGCTTGAAACGCTTATCAAAGAAGTAAAAGAGAGCATAGAAGCTGTTGGAGGGACCTTTTACTTAGCGAAGACAGCAGAGGAAGCTAATAAAAAAGTTTTAGAAATTTGTGAAGAACATGAAGCAAAGCTAGTTGTAAAATCGAAATCAATGACCACAGAGGAAATCTCTCTAAACGAATATCTAGAAAAACATAGCATAGAAGTTATAGAAACGGACCTAGGTGAATTTATAATTCAACAACTCGAAGAAAAACCCTCTCACTTCGTAGCACCCGCCATCCACATCCCAAGAGAAAAAATCTCAAAACTGTTCTCCAAACTTACGGGAGAAAAAATATCCCAAGAAATAACCGAAATAACATTGGCGGCCCGGAAACTTTTAAGAGAGAAGTTCATAAAAGCAGATATCGGTATATCTGGTGCAAATGCCATTGCAGCAGACACCGGAACAATATTCCTAGTGACAAATGAGGGAAACGGAAGATTTGTAACAAACGCGCCTCCAGTTCACATATGCATAGCGGGAATAGAAAAAATAAACCCTACCATCGAAGATGCCTTCATTATCACGCGAATTCTTCCCATCTACGCTACAGGGCAAACAATGACAAGTTATATATCGCTAATAACAGGCCCAAGTAGAACAGCAGACATAGAATTCACCACAACCATAGGAGTCCACGGACCAAAAGAACTACACCTAATACTATTAGACAACGGAAGAACAAACATGCTAAAAGACCCAGACTTCAAAGAAGCGCTTCAATGCATCCGATGTGGCAGCTGCCTCAATGTCTGCCCCGTATATCAAAGAATAGGAGGAACATACGGATACAAATACATCGGAGCAATCGGAACCATCTATACAGCATTCACGCACGGAATGGAAAAGGCCGCAGGACCAGCATACACATGCACTCTCTGCGCAAAATGCACCCAAGCCTGTCCCTTAGAACTTAACATACCGAAAATGGTAACAAAACTAAGAAGTAGACTACAAAAGGCAGGTTATACAGCACCACCACACCAAAAAGTTCTCACAAACATCCTCAACACTGGAAACCCCTTTGGCGAACCCGAACAAACAAGAACAACATGGATGAAATGTGACTTACAATAAATTACATAGCTTGATGGAGATTGGAAACAAACTATTTTGTTTACATTTTTAATCTTGGTGTCTCCGGTAATAAGTCAACACATGATACATTGAATGATAAATCATATCTCCTTACATTGCTTTTCATCCATATGGCTCTTTTGATTTCAAGCTTCTAAACCTATTTTTAGTAGTTCTTCTGCTATTTTATCCGCTGAATGTCGTTTAACAAATTCTTCTGCTCTCTTTAACGTTTCACTTACTCTTCCCTCAAAAACATCCATTATTCTTGCTTCAAGCTCCATTAAATTCCTATACTTTATTACTTCCTTATCAAATGTGTAAAAATAGCCGACATCCGAGCATAAAATAGGATTAAGAGACCCCATACATAGATGAGCAGTACTAGACACAGCTATATGCTTAGGATGCCCCCTGTTTAATAATATAGCATCAATTGCCCCCAAATACTTATATAATTCCTCAATAGACGGCCTTCCCAACCTCACCTGTATAAATGGATACATCTGCCTAAGCTCTTTTAGCAACATAAATCTTTCAACATTCCTAACTAAACACAAATATATAAGAGATGGGTAACCTTCTTTTAAACTTCTAAGCATATGCAAAATTTCCTCTATGCCATAAAACCTCCCAAAAGTAAAAATGATTTTACCATCTTCAGGTAGTCCAATTTCCTTCCTCAGATTCACCTTATCTCCTTTTTTTATCGGATGGCAGGGAAAAGGAACAATGTGAATTTTCTCCGCTGGAAAGACCTTAGAAAACAGTTTCTTAAATCTTTCATCAAAAACTGCAATAGCATCCCAGTCAAACTTAGAAAAATAAGGATTCACAGGTAAAATTCCTTCATGTAAAATCGCAACAGTTTTCGCCTTTCTCTTAATCTTCGGGAAAATCTCAAGCAATTTACCAAGAGGTATAGAAGTTGGCTTCTCAACCATCAACACATCATAATCCGATTCGAGAATAGGCGTAGGATCCAAGTAGAAAGAATTAAGAAGCTCCTCATCACTATATCGATCACCATACCTTAGAAAAGAAAAATTCCTCACCACAAACTCCTCATCCCGCGAAAAGAAAAAATAAGTCCTACGATCTTCATAGCACCGCGGAGCAAAAACAATCAATTCATGCCCCCGCCTCAACAAAGCCCTCCCAATAAGTTCAGCGTGAATAGACACCCCACAACACGCACCCCAACTAGAAATCAAAGCCACCTTCACCACACAATCCCCCCATACAAATATCTCACCCCAAAATTTTATAAACCTTCGGACTAAAAACCGCTAACAACACCAAAACCAAACACGCTGCAACCAGTCAACTAAAAATAAAAATTAAATAAACTAGCAAAATAAAGAAAAATATCCCATACCTCATACATACACCATACAAGAAGACATTCAACTTCCAAAAATACGATACAACTTAAAACTCCACCCTATTGTCTAAAATCGCATCCCCCGCAAACTTTTTAAATCAAACCCACAATAAAAATATAGCCGCTAGAACACTCTAAATACCACAAAAAGCCTAAACAACAAACAAAAACAGTAAAAAACTAAAATCATAATAAATTCTAAAAAACCATACACAAAACAATAATAATAAGCGGGGCTAGTCTAGCCTGGACTAGGACGTCGGCCTTCCAAGCCGATAACCCGGGTTCAAATCCCGGGCCCCGCACCACCAAATTTCGCCTTCATTTTCATGTTTAATTGTGTTTTAGAGCTTTTGAGTTAAGAGAATTTTCTGAGAAGTTAAATGGAGCCGAAACAAGGTATTTTGAATAGAGATGCAGAACCTTTCCAATCAATTATGTTTCAAGTTCACCTAGATTACATGTTGCCGATAAAAATAATGTTGATATATAAATACGCAATAAAAGTATCAGATTAACAGTGTTATACCTAAATTTTGTCCTTTACCTTTACGTAGAGCAACATTTAGAAATGACATAGAAGCAGGTATCGATGAATATTAGTCCTAGTTCTTGCTAGTTTTTGACTTGTTATTTTTTAGTCGAAAATTTCTTTTTAAGTAAAATGTTTCCATAGGTTTTTGATCGGCTTGTCTTAAGCGTATATAAACTTTGCTGCTTGACATGTTAATGTGGGACGTAGTGAGGGTGTGGAGCAGAATGAAAGTAAAATCGTTAATATTAATTTTAATGATCGTTTTAATGGAGTTTTCAACAGTTGGATTAATGACTATGGGTGAAAGTAAAGTTTTAGAAGAACTTTCAAAGATTCATGTACCGAGGATATCGACTAACGGTTTAGATCCACGTTTTAAAGAGTTTAGGAACGGTACACCTGTAACAGTTTGGGAAGAACAAATTATTAGCAAGGTAACAATATCTCCACTTAGTGGTACCCTAGATATTGGCGAAGGCATCAAATTAAGTTCAGATATTGATGAAAACTGGGTTACTGGGCTGAATGCAACAGGTTATTTAAGTGAAAACCTTGAAGAAATTTATGAAAACTCCATAAATAACATTAATGGCACAGGTGTGCTTGTTTTAGCGTTCTTAGTGACTGATGTTGAGGTTTTGAATGAATCGTTGTTTTGTGATGAGCGTGTTCGGATTGTTGTTGATGAGGTTTTAAGGTTTGTGGAGGAGGTTGGTGATGCTTCTATAGTTTTGGCTGGGAATTATTGTACTGCGGTGAATTTGATGTATTTGTTAAGGTTGGCTGAGTTGGATCGCAGAGTTGGGGAGGTTTATTTGATTGTTTTAACTCATGGAGTTTTAAATGAAACTTTGCATGTTCATGGAATGTTAATGCATGGAGAAAACAGCGTAGCTGTCGTCAACGGCGAAACCTTAAGATATTTGGCGGACACGTTGAGGGTAAAGCGTTTAGGTAAGCTTAGGTTTGTTTACTTGCCTTTCTGTAACATGGGCAAAGAGAGAAAAATCTACGATAACAGTTCTGTTGTGTGGTTTTTTGAGAAGTTTAGTGATGCGGCAATATTGACTTACGATGGAGAAGCGTATTTGAATGGAGAATATATTTGCTCTGTTCAAAGCGTTTTGTCTTCCGGAGTCTACGAACTTGTTGAAGAACACGTGTACTTACCTGTTAAGGTTATTGATAACTTCACTGGTGAGACTGTTGATGGTTATGTTGAATTTAGGGTTATGGATGAAATTAAGGAGCTGAATTCTACCGTTAATCCCTATGAGATTTACGATGATGAAAACAATGTAACTTTAGGGTTTAGACTTGGGCGGAGAACCAGTTCTAGAGGTGTTTATAAGGTTACCGTCCATAGAAAGAATGTTAGAGCAGTGATTTACCGTGGAATTCCTCCAAAAAGCTACACAAGAAAAAATTTAAACGTATAATCTACGGAATCCCACCAAGATGCAAAACGTTTGGCAAAGCACGTAAAATTTCGAAAATATGTTTTAAACATAAAACTAGAAGCATACCTGTCATTGCTGGAAGATTTTGGCGTCCACCAAAAGCCGAAAGAAAATATTTTGGAAATAGTTTTGACGGGAGACTTAGGGCTAGTATTGATGAGGTTAAGAAAGCAATTTCGCTTGTTGATGAGATTTTCGATGCAATTTACAAAAATTACTACGGAATTAAGTCTGCGATTTATAGGTGGATTGACAAAACTTTTAATGCCCCTTGGAGCAAATGGATGCGCAACCCAGTAAAATCAGCTTTGGATAAATCTGTTTTTCGCGGCGCAAACTTCCTAATAAAATTTGCAAAACAATATTTGAAAACAATTACTTGCATTGCCTATCATTTAAAAAACGCTGGTAAGAGCTTAGGTGAACTTGTCGCTGCTTTGATAATTGCTGCAATAGCGAAATTCGCGAAAGGAATATTAAAATATTTCTCTTGGACATTAGATAAGCTTCTAAAAACATTGTCAAATGTTTTAGGCACAGATCTAAGCTGGGTTAAGAAAATTCTAGATGGCTGGATTGACCCGACTGTAAAGTTTTTGGATAACGCTGTCGCTTACAGTGAGGCAACGTTTAAATCTGCTGCTCGAAAATTCGCAGAAACAATAATAAAGCCATTTAATTGGATATGGAACCAGATAAAGAGTTTATTTGATACGTTATGGTCTAGTTTCGTTGATTTCTCTATTGACAACTATTTGACCTTGGCTTATTTATTAAGCGAACTTGTAGTTGAAGGGAAGCTTTCCGAAAAATTTGTAAAATCCATTATGAACATTGCCGGAAAAATTTTAGACTTCATATTAAGTCTACAGCCAACAGAAAAGAAACTACACTCCTGGCTTAAAATATACAATGTTTGGCTGACAGCAGCCATCATAGCAGGTAAAATGAGAATAAAAACACCTGAATCGTGGAAAACAATTGCAAGCAGAGACGCAGAAAAAAGTAATAAAATAGCAAATGGAAGAGTTGAAGACCTCTACAAAATCCTATACGATATACTCGAAAGCAAAGTTAAACATACAAACCTACTAAGAATGGACGATATAATGATCGTATTCAGAGAAGGATTATCAGATATGAAATGGCGTGACGCCCAATTCCCAGGAGAAATGATTGGAAGAATAGAGAAGATTGTTGTAAACAAAGAACTTAGCGAAAAACTCGAAAAAGGTATAAAACTTGTAGAATATGATAAAAACGGTAAAATTAAGAAAATTATACTAGATTATCAAGGTGGCACAAGCAGGAGGTTTTACTACTGGTTTGGGGAAATAAACGTCATTCAAGTAGTACATACACACATTGAAGGAAGACCTGTTGCTTTTGCAATTGTTTGGGAAGGATACTTAAACTGGTTTACAGATCCCGATGAGAACAAAAATCTTAGAAATGCAAAAGAAAAACATTTTGAAGGAAAGATTAAGAATGGAATACTTTACGGAAAAGATGGAGATCCAAGAGCATTAATGAGCAAATTTATACCTTGTAAAGTTGAGACAGAAGACTTCACACTAAAAGGCTACAGAATAGTACTAGGACTAAAAATAAAAGTAACACCTAGTCCAGAAGGACTTAACGTCGATACGCCAGGGAAGCAATTTAATGAAAACTATGGAAAGTTAATTCCTACCGAACTAGTTTGGAAATTAATTAAGAGTAATCCAGAACTTAAAAGAGAATTTGAGGAAAAGAAATGTGTGGAATTCTTTTATAGATTTGATGGCGGCCTAAAGCTTGAAGATGGAACACTAGGCAAAAACTGGATAAGCAAAACAGAGAAAATAAAACAACTAATGAAAATGCAAGCAGACTTCTGGAACAAATATGTAAATAAATACAAGACCGAGAAAGGCAAGATGCCAAGCTTTTTCGACACTATAGCTCAATCAATTTTTGAAATACATCCCATAGCAATCAATGACAATGTTGAAATGGTTATAAAGCTATGCGACCCACCATTCCTCAATGAAGTTGCATTAGCACACACGGAATTAACCCTAGTACTAGAAAAAACAATAGAAAGACTAGAAATCGAAAACCTAAACGAACAAAAGAACTCCGCTGAAAAAACAAAGTTACAAGTAGAAAGTTATATCAAAGAAAACTTCGGAGACTTCTACGAAAAGATCCACAAAGAACTTCTACCAGCAATCAAAGGAAAAGAGAAGGAATACAGAAAAAACTTGGAAACGGCGAAAACATCTGAAGAAATTAGGGATATAACAAAATCATTTAAGGAGGCTGTCAATGAAAGAAGTAAAGAAATCCTTGATGATAGTGGTTCATGGGACTACGAGCTGCTTGATAACTTAAGGAAGGAGAACGCTGAATTGAGAAGTGAAGTAAGAAAGAATATTTATGAAAAAGGTTTGGCAAAACTCGATGAAAATATCGGAGAAACTTTTATCGAGCTGCCAACTAAGCCACCAGAAAGCGGAGTAATACAAAATCTAAAACATGTAGAGAAGACTTTAAAATCAGAGAAAGTAAAAAGTGTTTATAAGAAAATTCTTGGAAAAGCATGTAACATGGGTACATCAATCACATTTATTGTTATTTTTGTAACAGCAAGCTTCCTCGGAACCAAGTTTGGTATGGAAATTTATAGCATCTTGCCAAACAAAATAAAAAGTACTTTAAAATCTGGCTCAGGAAAATTCAAGGTTTACATGCTACTAGCATGTGTCAGCTACGCTTTAGTGAACGTGGACGACTACCAAGACTTTGCAAAATTCATTAAACGAGTAAAAGATGAAGGAACACTAAAAGACATTACAAAAGTCCTATTACAAACGTTTCTAGGCTGCCTACTAAACGGCATACTAATAGGAATGCTTATGGAAGACAACAACATAATTTTAGCCGATGAAATAATACCCTACATCGCAGAAACCATATTCGGAAAAAACGCGTGGATATTCGAAAAAATCATGTGGCCAATCATCGACACAACCATCCAAGTCTTTGGAAACGGAGGACCAATAATGTACCTAACAGGAACCGCAATCGGAACCATAGTAACACAAATACTACAAAAAACAATAAACTAACAAAAGGTGACAAAATGAATAAAAACAAAATAGAAGAAAAAATAGAGGAAATATTGAGAAACTTAGATAATGTTAACGTTGATGTACGTGAAAAAGCAGCCAGCAACCTTAAAGACATAAAATATGACCTTTTAAAGTATATGGATTTAAGCTTGCTGAAAAAGGTTGTACCAAAACTAATGGAAAAATTAGATGATCCAAGCGACAAGGTCCGCTATTATATCGCATGGACTCTTGAAAGCATCTCATCAAAATTCCCAGAGCTATTTAAAGATAAGATAGTAGAGTTAATGAAGAAGTTAAATAGACCATGTAAGGAACCTTATAGGATATACGACCGTAACAGTCATGACGAGGTTTATTTTCCTAATAGATGTCAACACGCCCGTTACTGGATGTCACAAATTCTTAAAAACGTTTCAAAGAATTTTCCAGAATTGTTTAAGGATAAAATACCGAAGCTAATAAAGTTGTTACACGATTCAAATGACGAAGTTCGTATCAATGCAGCATATATCCTTGGGAATATTGGAGAAAAATATCCAGAACTAATCAAAGATGCAATACCAAGATTAATGGAACACATATATGGCTATGAAGACATCTGCTATAGCGCGCTTGTAGCTTTGTGGAAGGTTGCAGAGAAGTACATAGATGTCTTCAAAGACAAAATAGACGACTTAATAGAAAGATTAGAATGGTTTAGCACAAGTGAAGATATCCCTGAAACAATAGCAGACCTCCTTCACATCATTTGGAAAAAATATCCAAAACTAGTTAAAGAAAAAATAAAAAAACTAGGAAAAGATTTAGACGAATGTAAAGCAGCCGCTTTACGCGCCATTGCATACGAACATCCAGAACTTATTTTTGAACTAATACCGAAGCTTAAGAAAGCATTAAATGATCCATATGAGCTTATTCGTGAACGTGCCGCCGCAACCTTAGGAAACATCGGCATGAAATATCCTCAACTAATTGAAGACATCATACCGAAATTAGTGGAACTACTAATTGATGAAGATCCCGATGTTCGTGAAGTAACGTACAATGTTCTCGACGACCTCATAAGAAAACAGCCAAAAACAATTGAAAAAATAATACCCAAACTAAAAGAAATAACACTCAGAGTGATCACAGAAACCAACACATTCGAAGAATATTACCTCGAAAACTTAACCCGCCTCATAAAACAAACAATTATAAAGAAAGATCCTAGGGCAGCCAAGGACCTAATATCAAAACTGACAGAAAAACTAAATCACCCAAGCGAAGAAGTACGCAAAAGAGCCACAGAGACCCTAAAAGAAATCGGAGAAGCCAAAAATAATTAAAAACAAAAATAAAACCAATAAAAACTAAACGCCCCCCTCTCAGAGTTCATCAAGAAAATGTCAAAGCCACCCAAAATAGACCAACCATCCAAAATAACATATATTCCCATTTACCCACAACCATCAAAAGACCCCTTCCTTTTAATAGAAATTCAAAAACAAAAACACAAATTTACCAAAGAAAACACAGTAAAACAAAGTCTCAAAATTTCCAAAACTAGACAAAATACACCATCCCATTCAGAAACCCAGATCACATCCATAAACATCAAAAGAAAAAGAAAATCAATGATGCGCCCGCCGGGATTTGAACCCGGGTCCTCGGCGTGGCAGGACAAAACAATGAAACACTGCTGTTTCATCGGGGCACTAGTTGAACCACTGAAGGGCGATACGCGAGAATCCAGTATCCCCTCCCTGGCTTGAGTACCTTGACTTCGCAGTAGTCTGAGCCAGTCCACGTGAATGCCCCACTGTAGACTTCTCCTTCCAAGCACTTGACTTCAGCGTTGTAGTAGATGCTGACAATCAGGTTCCAGCCAGGCTTCAGCTCCAGAGTAAGGGAGTCAACAACCTTGGCGTAGAAGGTGGTGGATATAGGGCTGGGGGTGTAGAGCCAGTAGCCCTCACCAACTTTGAGGAAGAACTGCACCTCTTGATAGCTAGCTGTGGATGGGTCCCAGCGATACGCCTTCACACTGGAGTTCTCTCCGAATAACCAGCTTAGAGACC
>JAUQZC010000014.1 GCA_030587435.1 Candidatus Baldrarchaeota archaeon
GCATAATGCTAAAATACTTATAGTAACTTTATTCTCTACTACAACAACTTGATCCTATGCTTTAAATTTATCAATAAGTTACTCATTTGGAAAGGGGGTTATTGTATGAGTAAATATGATGTCATAGTTGTTGGTGCCGGCACAGGCGGCACAATGGCAGCAAAGACCTCGGCCAAGGGTGGCTTAAAAGTTTTTTTAATTGATAAGAAGCCTAGAGATAAGATAGGGGATAAGGTGTGTGGAGACGCTATAGGGAGGCATCATTTCGATAATTTAGGACTGTCCTATCCAAAAGGAGAGGAGTTGGAAAGCGTTTTTGAAGGTGTAGAAGTGTATTCACCGGATCTTGAAACAGTGTTCAAGATTAGGGGTGAAGGACTTGAGGGATTCGGTGTAAACAGGTATCTCTTTGGGCAAAGGCTGCTTAGGGAAGCGCTAGATGCAGGTGCGGAATTAATGGATAATGCTAATGTAATAAAACCCGTAATTAAAGAGAATTTTGTTAAGGGAGTTATAGTTAAGAACGGAAATGAAACAAAGGAAATAGAAGCAAATATTGTTATCGATGCTAGTGGTGTCACGGGAGTTGTTCGTAAAAGGTTACCATCTGAGTTCGGTGTTGAAAGGGAAATTCTTCAGGAAGATCTAATTGTTGCTTATAGAGAAATTAGAGAATTGAAGGAACCTGATGAAAACCCTAACTATGCGAGGATATATTTAACTCAGAGAGTTGCGCCGGGTGGTTACTATTGGATATTCCCGAAGAAAAACGGAACTATCGTCAACGTTGGTATAGGCGTTCAGAGTGGTTCAAATGCTCCGAACCCTAAGAGACAACTTTATGAATATGTGTTAAACCGTGAACTGTTTAAGGATTCAAAAATTATTCACGGTGGTGGGGGAGCCGTCCCGACACGGCGACCTTTAGACTGCTTAACTGGGAACGGCGTTATGTTTGTCGGTGATGCTGCTTTTCAAGTGAATCCTGTTCATGGAGGTGGTATCGGCCCTTCAATGACTGCAGGTAAAATTGCTGGAGAAATTGCTATAGAGGCGTTAGAAAAGGGTGATGTTAGTAGAGAGGGCTTGTGGGATTATAATGTTAGGTTTATGAAGGAGTATGGTGCTAAGCAAGCTGGTTTAGATATTTTCAGGTGGTTTCTTCAAAAGTTGAGCGACGACGAGTTGAATTGGGGCATGAAACACAAGTTAGTCACGGAACGGGATATTTTGAAGGCAAATCTAGGCGAAGATTTAAAATTGAACATAACTGAGAAGGCTATTAGATTCTTCAGAGGGATCAGAAGACTATCCTTTTTGCAAAAACTCAGGGAAGTTGCAAACATTATGAAAACGGTTAAGCAGCTTTACAGAAACTATCCAACGCCAGAGAAATTTGAGGACTGGAGAAATAAGGTTCAAGGTATATTCACGGAATTCAAGAAAAAGACCTAAAATTAAAATTATATAAGCCCTCTCTATTTTGGTTTGAAACGGTTAAAATTTTAGTCATATAAAAATAAATGTAAGATTAAGTGTTCTTAAGTAAATTGTTAAACTTGGTTAGCATGACTATTTAAGAAATTACTGTTGTAGTATTTTAGGTTATTTTTAGAACTTCTTCTATTATCGACACGAAGGCGGTATGTACGTTTACTCCGGTTTTTGCGCTCGTTTCGAGAAACTTTGATAATCCCATTTCTTCAGCTTTTTTAATACCTTGCTCTGTGGTTACCTTTCTTTGATCTTTTAGGTCTATTTTATTTCCTATTAGAACGACGGGTATTTTTCCACAATGGGTAACTACGTCCTCATACCAGTCTTTAACATGTTCGAATGATTCTGGGTTTGTTACGTCGTAAAGTATTAATGCGCCGGCGGCTCCTTGATAATAGTAACGTCTTATTTTTTGAAATGTTTCATGACCAGCTATATCCCAAATTGCTAATCTAACCTTCTTTCCCTTGAGATCAACCATTTTGACCATTATATCTGCGCCTATTGTTGGCTTGTAGCTTGTTGGGAACTTATTTTCAGCGTATCTAACAACTAGGCTGGTTTTTCCGACGGCTAAGTCGCCTACTACAACAACCTTTAAGATATATTCTCCACTCAACCTTTTTCCTCCTCCTCAAGATATTTCTTAAAGGGTACGTTTAATGTTAAAAGCTTTTCAGTCAAATATTCGAAGGATTTAGCGTAAACTGGGTTTTCAGTCCAAATACCGATGTCATACGTTAATATTGGAGCCCATTTCCCTACCAGCGTCATTAAGCAGCGAGTTCCATCACTAACGTAGCAGCCCATTGGTATTTCACCGAGTTGCCAGTGGAAAACTGATATCGATTTCGCTAATTCTTTGATTTTATCGAGAATATCACTTGTAATTTTAAGTGATATAAGAACTTCGACTCCATCCTCTGCTTTTTTCTTTAACATTGAAAGCAGCGTGTCTCCATTTCTTGTAATTACATCGGGAGTTATTAGTGCTGTAAATCTTTCTGTCGAAGCATTTAGGATATCCTTTAGAATGTTGTCTATTCTGTTTTCTCCGCTGACAAGCCATGCTGCTTCTCCTGGGAATGGCCGTGTGACTTTTGACATTAGTTGGTCAAAGGTTTTTCTCGCTTCTTCAACTAACTCAATATATCTTTTATGTTCCTCTCTGAGGGCTTCAAATATTTGATCGGGAGAGGCTGCAACATATCTTGCCCCCCTACCTGCCGCCTCTCTTAAAACAAATCCTCGACCAACTAACTTATTTAGTGTTTCATAGACGTTTGCTCTCGGTACTCCTGATCTTCTGCTTATTTCTGAAGCATTAAGCGGATTTCTTGTCATAACTAGAGTTAAATATACCTTTGCTTCGTTCTTTGTGAATCCTAATCGTTCCAATGTTTCGATAAGTTCTTGTAACGGCAATTTTAGCATCCCACTTTTATTTGTAATGTTGTATATCTATAAATCGCAAACGGTGATAATAAATGTTACTACATAATGACTTTTAATCCAGCTTTTTCCTTCAATAAAAAGGCGTTTAAAATCCTTTACGGTTATTTTACACTAAAAAAACTGGAATACATCCATTTTTTTAGATACTTCTTCATATAGATCCTTCATTACCATGCTTATGCTTTCTCCTTGCTTTATTTTTTGACTGGCTTTCTCTAGAAACTTTTTGACTTTTTGTAGATGTCTCCAAACTACTTCTCCTTGCTTTTCATCAAACATGCAAATAAGCGTATATTCACCAAGAGTGTTTGATTTATCGAAGTATGCACACCCAATCATTTTGAGCCAATTATAATGCACAAATACAAATTCAGGTTTGTCCGTCCATACGGTGCTGCCATAATTTAGCCATGCTTGCATAATAACGTATTTAAGTTCTTTAGCGCTCAAAAACTCGTTGGGGTAGATGAAGTAGGGACTTGGAAGAGTTGGCAGCAACCTACCCAGTACGATACCCTTCACCTTGCTATTGTATTTTTCTTTTATCTTCATTTTTATCCCTTTTAAGAATATGTAAACATAAATTAACCTTGCAGTAAGGTTTCTGTCTGTTTACCATGAATTTTTATTAGTAGTTATATTTATTACTACAAACTTTAGTTATAAGGTTTACGTTTTTCCTACCCACCTACCTCACTTACATTATAAGGGTTGTAAAAAGTTACCTAAATAGTTTTCTTTAAGTGTTATATCATTAAAACAAGTAGAGAAAAATTAAATAAGAAAATTAAGAGCCCAAAAAAGATTAAAAACTTTGAAAAACTTAGCTTCTCAGCCATATACACAAAACTCTTTATAGTTAATAAGGAAATGACGAATGATGAAATAAATGCAATGGAAAGGAAAAGAACATTTACATCTCGGATAATGTTGCTAATACCACCTGATAAAAGATAGTATGATGTTGAAAGAATGACGGCAGGAACATATATTAGAAAAGAACATACTACAGCATCTTCTTTTTTAAGTTTTCTATATAGAAAAAACGTTAGTGTTACACCAGACCTGCTGATTCCAGGAATCACCGCTAACCCTTGGATTAAGCCTCCTAGTAAACCGTCCATGTAATTTAAATCTTCAAGCGACTTAAAACCTTTAAACGATTTTCTCATTATAAGACCGGTAAAAATCATGGCAATGCCTATTAAGGCTAATATTACAAGACCAGCGAATTCCAAGAAGCTTTCCTCAACGATGGCGAGAAGGTTTATATATAGTATAAAAATGGCGCCACCCGAAATAGCAGAACCTAAAAGAGAAGTCCAAAGAAGTCTGAAAACAGATTTTCCTCGAATATTATTTTCCTTATCTCTATTAAGAGTGTTAATCAGAGTGTTTAAAGCTTCTTTGAACTCTTTTTTAAAAAATAGTAAAACAGTAAGCATAGTTGAAAAATGCAGTAAAAGTGATATGGCTAAAGCGGTTGAGGGATCGAGTTTTACGACGGAGATCAGATATATCATTAAGAAGGCTTCGCTGCTTACAGGAACCCATTCTAGGCAGCCTTGTATTAGCCCTAGGATTATAGCAAGCAAGCTGTTCGCATATATTCCCCAACTCATATTAGATGCACTCCATGCTAAAACCTATATCTTTATCACGCAATATAACTTAGAAACTTCAGACCCTATTTTAAATAGTATGGTTAGAGTGGTGAAGAATATGGAAAGACTATGGGCCCCCTGGAGAATAAAATACATCAAAATGGAAAAGCCTAAGGGCTGTATATTTTGTGAAAAGGTAAAAGAGGAAAGAGATGAAGAAAATCTCATTCTTTATAGAGGTGAGAACGCGTTTATAATTATGAACGCGTTTCCATATAACAACGGGCATTTAATGGTTGCACCCTACAGACATGTTTCCACGTTGGAGAAGTTGAATGATGATGAGCTTTTAGAAGTTTTTAAACTCGTCAACTTTTCTTTAAAAATATTAAGGAAAACTATGAAACCAGATGGTTTTAATATTGGTGTAAATATCGGTAAAGTTGCTGGAGCTGGAATAGAAGAACATGTAC
>JAUQZC010000035.1 GCA_030587435.1 Candidatus Baldrarchaeota archaeon
AAACTAATCTATCTAAGATTAATGAAAACTGAAAATAAACTTAAACAGGTACGCAATGGCGTATCATAACTTCTTCCCTTCTTATTTCATTTATTCTTATTTCTTTATGCGTGGAACTCCGAATATTTTGATGATGCGATGCGATTTTGAAAATGTTTATATTGAGTTCTCCTATAGCTTCATAAGACTGAAATAAAGAATAAGACTAAATAAATTTTGAAATAGGGAGTGATGGGGCTTATGAAAGACGAACTAATGAGCATAATAGATTATGGTCAAAAATCAGGTGCCTCATACGTAGAGGTTAGGGCTCAAAACATAAGTAAAACTATCATAAGTACAAAAGACGGTAAAGTTGAAGTTGTCACGGAAGGCTTAGAGAAAGGAGCAGGTATAAGGGTACTTGTCAACGGTGCTTGGGGCTTCGCTACAGTTGGAAGCTTAGATGAAAATTCCTTGAAGATGGCTGTTGAAGACGCTGTTAAAATGGCGAAAGTCGCAAGCAGAAAAGTTAGGATGCCTGTTACACTGTTTGATGTTAAACCAGTAGAGGATATAGTAAAGATTAAGCCGGATACAGATCCTAGAGATGTTTCCATTGACGAAAAAATGGATACGGTACTTAGAATTGATAAAACTGTTTTCAGCTATGATAAGAGGGTTAAAAGCTGTACTATAAGCTACGCAGATATTACGGGCGTACAATATTTTGCAAATAGTGATGGAACTTACATAGAGCAAGATAAACTATATGTTTGGAGTAGAATTTTTGCATCTGCAAGGGAAGGAGACATTTTTGCATCGAGTAGAGAGGAAATAGGTTCAACGAAAGGCTTTGGAATCTGGGAAAAAGAAACCCCTGAAAAACTAGGTGAAAAGCTTGGAGAAAGAATAAAACTACAACTAAAGGCAAAGCCTCCAAAGGGAGGAGGTTTTCCAGCAGTTCTTGGACCGGAAATTGTAGGTGTTTTTGCTCATGAGGCGTTTGGTCACCTCGCGGAGGCAGATCTAACTTTTGCTGGATCCGTAATCCTAGATAAACTTGGAAGACAAGTTGCTAGTGAACATGTTACTCTTATTGATGACGGAACTGTCGAGGGTGGTTTTGGAAGCTTTAAGTACGATGATGAAGGAGTTCCGGCTCAAAAAACCGTGTTAATAAAAGATGGTGTAGTTGTTTCTTTAATGTTCGATAGAGAATATGCTGCTAAATTTGAAGCTTTTCGCCGAAAAATCCCTGAAGACGTTAGAGACCTCTTCGAAATTAAACCTACTGGTAATGCTAGAGCTGAGGACTTTCGAGTGCCACCACTTATAAGAATGAGAAACACGTATATTGCTCCACGAGACCATAGCTTTGAAGAGTTAATTGAAGATATAGACTTTGGATACTATATTGTTAGTTTTAGAGGTGGTCAAGCTAATTTAGATGGAACATTTCAAGTTGGTGTACAAGAAGCATATGAAATAGTTAAGGGAGAAGTTGGTGAACCAGTTAGAAACATGAGCATCAGCGGCAACACCCTTGAAACACTGTTAAAAGTGGACGCCGTGGGAAAAGATTTCTCCCTTATTGCTGGTCGATGTGGGAAAGGTCAAACAGCATTTACGGGTGACGGAGGACCACATCTAAGAGTAAGAGAAATTTTGATTGGAGGGGCGAGGTGAAAGCCGTGGAAAATCTTTTAGAAATTGTTAAATTAGCTGTTAAGGAAGCTGAGAGAGCTGGTGCAAAAGAAGCTGAAGCCTTTGCTTCATGGAACAGAAATGTTGAAGTTGAGATCAGTCAGGGTCAAATAGCAAAATCTTCAATAACGGTGGATCAAGGCATAGGTATAAGAGTTATAATTGATAAAAGAATAGGGTTTGCCTACACTAATAGCTTTGATGAAAAAACTGTTAAGGAAACTGCTTTAAAAGCTGTTGAATCCGCAAAGGCAAATAAACCTGACAAGGACTGGAAAGAACTCCCATCTCCTAAACCACTACCAACTGTAGAGGAAGTGTTTGATAATAAAATTGTGGAAATGAATGTTGAAGACGTTGTGAAAATCGCCTTAAGAATGTTAGATGCAGCCACCAGCTACGATAAACGCGTAATACCCTTCATGGGTTCCTCATCTACGATACATGTTAAAGAAGCTATTGCAAATAGTCAAGGCATAGAAGGATTCGATGAGGGAACCGCAATAGTTTCGTACTTAGCTACGATCGCTAGAGATCCTCCACATGTCTCTCCATGGTGCGCTGAGTTCGACGCAAATAGAATACTTAAAATCGACCCTGAATGGGTTGGTAAAGAAGCCGCGAGACTGGCTATAGAATCACTCAAAGGAGAAAAAGTTGAAAAAGGAGAATATCCAGTGATATTTATGCAAGATGCGCTCTTCAGCCTATGGACATACACATTGATTCCAGCCGTTAGATCAGACTACATTCAGAGAGATAGATCAGCTCTAAAAGGAAAAATAGGCCAACAAGTAGCATCAGAACTCTTAACAATTTTAGATGATGGAACCTATAAAGGAGGATTAAAAACATCGAAATTTGATGGGGAAGGCGTTCCAAGGCAGAAAACACCAATAATAGAGAAAGGCATCCTCAAAGGATGCCTCTACAACAATTACACCGCTAAGAAGGAAAATAAGGAAAGCACTGGAAACGCAGATAGATCTGAAAGCTATGGTGTCGTCCGCAGTTCCTACGCGTTAACACCAACAGTAGCTCCAAGCAATTTCTTCGTTAAACCAGGAACAATAAGTCCCGATGAAATGATCAGCGAAATTAAAGAAGGATTTCTCGTTAAAGATGTGCAGGGAGCACATTCAAGCAACCCTGAAAGCGGCGAACTCAGCGTCGTCGCTACGCCATGCTGGAAAATCGAAAACGGGGAAATTGCATACGCTGCAAAAGGTGTAATGATCGCCGGAAACATGTACAATATGATTAAAAATGTTACAGCTGCTGCAAACAACTTAAGAAAGTACGATTATTTGATTACGCCATGGATAAGAATCGATAACGTGAAAATAGTAACAAAATAAAGGTTTTAATCTAATATTTACTCTATTTTTTCTAGCACTTTTTCCATTCTTCTTAATGCTTCTCTAAGTTTTTCACGTGAAGTTGCATAGCTAATTCTTACATGATATTTTCCACTTGGGCCAAATTCATCTCCTGGCACTACTACTACCTTTGCTTCTTTTAGCAAGTATTCTGAAAACTCTTTCCCGTTCATTCCAAAATCTTTGATGTTTGGGAACACGTAGAAAGCCCCTTTAGGCTCTACCACTCTAAATCCTTTAATGCTCTTTAGCCCGCTGACAATAATTTTTCTTCTTGCATCAAATTCAGCTATCATTTCTTTGACAGCATCTTGAGGGCCTCTAAGAGCAGTTATGGCTGCAATTTGCGCAGGGCTATTAGCATTTGCCGTTACATATTGATGTATTCTTAAAATAGGAAGCAGCAGTTCTTTTTCAGCTAATATATATGCTATTCTAAAGCCTGTCGCTGCGTAAGTTTTAGACAGTGAATTTACAATAATTGTTTTTTCTCTTGGAGCTATTTCAGCAAGACAAACATGTTTATGACCATCGTAAACAAACTCCTCGTAAACCTCATCGCTAACCAATATAATATCATGGTCTTCGATAACTTCGCAAATAGCTTTAAGCTCTTTTCTGCTCATTACACTACCAGTGGGGTTGCTTGGAAAATTAATTATCATCATTTTCGTTTTTGGCGTTATTAGCTCTGCAACGTCATTTGGATCTATTTTAAACTCGTTTTCTTCTTTGAGTGGAATGTAAACAGGTTTCCCGTGAGCAAGGTAAACATCCCTATCATAGTATAGGAAACCTGGGTCTGGAACAAGTACTTCATCCCCGGGGTCAATAAACGCTTGAATAACGTCGTATATCGCTTCGCTTCCACCAGCAGTAACGCAAATCTCAGTCTCAGGGTCATATGTCAACCCATATTTGCTCTCATACCTTTCTGCAATAGCTTTTCTTAACTCTAAGTATCCTGCATTCGGACTATAACCACAGTAACCTTCATCCAGAGCTCTTTTATAAGCTTCAATTACATGTGATGGCGGTTTAAAATCTGGCTGTCCTATCCCAAGACTTATAACGTCAGGTAAGCCTTGAGCTAAATCGAACATTTTCCTAATCCCAGAAGGTCTAACCATACTCAGTCTTTCCGATGTTCTTATCATTTAAAATCCCCCATTCACGTTACAATATAGTAAAACATAAAATTTTAATCTTTTGGGAAATTTTTATTTATCTCCCCGTTAAAAAATAGAAGAATGTACAAGATAACTTTTACTCAAAGCATCATAAAAATGGCAATTGTGAAAGCAGCATCCAATAGTTTTTACATAAGTGAACTTTCTCTAGTGCACATGGAAAAGTAAGCATCTTAACGTTTATTATAATTTTACACTGAACTTAGACTTCATAACGCTTAAATCATAGATATGAAATAAGATGTAGTTAAGTATCTTGAAAACTTTATTATAACTAAATTGTTCTTAAATTAATTAGGATGTGTAGGAATGCCTTTGTTAAAGAAAATTAAGAAGATATTTGGTATAGAAAAGAAGAAAGAAGAAGAGAAGCCTAAAATAGAAAAAGAAGAAAAAATCATAGAGAAAGAGGAAAAGAAAGAGGAAGAAGAAAAAGTAGAGGAAAAAGTGGAAATACCGAAAGAAGAAGTGGTAGAAAAGAAAGTAGTAGTGGAGAAAATTCCAACATTTAGAGAAAGACTTACCCAAATCCTATCTAATGACCCCGTGGTAAGTTCTGCGTATGACGTTAAGGATGTTAAGATTCAAGTTGTAGCTGGTAGTGACTCCTTCCATATTAAAAGTGTTGGGAAACTTGGAGCCAAACAACTAAAAATACTCGAAGGAAGAGTTTCGGAACCAGACATTTTCGTTAGAATATCAGAAGATGCAGCCTTAGAGTTGGCTAAAACAAAAAGCTACGAAGAATTTATAACCTTGTTAAAGAACTTAATAAAACTCAAATCTCAAAACAAATATATAAGGGTCAATTGTTTAAAATCAATTGATGAACTAAGATCTCAAGGTTATCTCAAAGTTGATTTACTAAAAATTTTGGCCCTCGCATAAAATTCAACTACGAAACGGAAAGCATATAAGTATTTTTTAATTACATAATCTAAAAGAAAGAGGGGACTAGAACAGATGGTAAATTTCATCTGGCTTATAGTTTCTATAATTGTGGCCTTTGGGACATGTTCATTCATAGGTTGGAAAATAGCCAGAAGAAACCCAGATCTAGAAAAAGTTATCGACGCAATTGTTTCACATTACCTTGATGAAAGAAGATTCCACGTTGACAGAATCGTTGAAATAACAGGATTACCCAAAAATAGAGTTGAAAGAATATTAAAAAAACTCGAAGCACGCGGCATCGTTAGAGGAAGAGGGAAAATGTACCAACTGGTAGACCCCCTAGTTTTTCTAACATCAACAGACCTAGAAAGAGCTAGAAGAATAACAAAAGATGATAACATCCTATATGGAGCTTATCAAAACCCGTACCTACCAAGATTATACTTTCTTGCCATGTATTTGATCTTTGCTGCCGATATAATATTTGTTCTACTTGTCTTCTTCAATGTTTTACCCAGTTTAACAAACTGGGTTCAAAATATTCTACCAGAAGGAGTTAGCGTAAACGCTTTTCTACTATTTCTCATAGGAATGGGCATAATATTTGTAGATGCTCTAGATAATGTAATTAAAGCATGGGCCAGAGAGAAATACAGTGTTGTAGTCGGAGAAAAGAGTGGGATAAGCTATGATAAATCTCTTGCAGATGAATTAAGCGGCAAAATACGAAGAGGAGCTATAGAAGATGTAGACCTACAGTTTACATTACTTCAAAAACTATTAAACTACTTCATTAGAGTTCCAATAGGAGACGTCGTGGTTAAAGTAAAAGGCCAAGAAGAACCTGTTGTCTTTAAAAACATGCCTTATCCAAGAGAATTATTCTATGTTATCCGGAGTATACAGCTTGGCAGCTTAGGCTGGAGAAAGAGACACGCCCGCACATTGATGATGTGGAGAGCCAGAGCAATGGTACCCGCAGGATAAGGAGGCTGAAACATGAAAGAAGACGAATTCCCAATACCTAAAAGGCTTGAAGATGCGTATAGATTTAAACCCGCAACGCAACTACTAGTTTACGCGGTTCTTCTTGTAATAGGAGCATTAGTCTTATCGGTGGTAAAGCTAGGTTGGTCACTGGATCTCTACATAGTGATTTTTGTAGTGTATGCTGCACTACTTTTCCCGGTTGTAATAAAAATTGAAAATCAGTGGAAAGTTTCATTTTCACTAGGACTTTACGGTGCCGCGATGGCAGCAATTATTTACTGGACAGTAACGCTTCTCGAAAGCTTTGATTTAAGATCAGTCTCGCTATACGTATTATTTCTTCTAATAATGACAGTAGAACTATTTCACCATTTAGGTGAGGATATAGCATACGAGGAGGATAAAAAAGTGTACATTGGCGTAGCGATTCTCTCGGTGATATTTTTCATATTTCTCTACATGTTTCTTTCGGCCTACGACTGGAGAATAACAGTTTTCGGAAGCATATTAGCCACAATACTCTTTGCTTACGCAATACTGCCTGAAAAGCCTATATAAAACAGTTACAACGAAGCTCGAAAACATCATCAAATATACATTTTATTTAATGTACGCTGTTTTCTAAGTGTTAGCGTATGGATTTTTTCCAATCTTCTGCTTTTGCTTTCAGATCTGTTAATTCGTCCTGTGGTATTTTTCCTTCAGCAATGTATGCTCTGATTCTTCTAATCCATCTATCTATTTCAACGAAAACAGGATGATCTTCACGTATTTTACCCAGTAATTTTTCCCTTAGATTATTTAGGGCATTGATGACATCACGTGGAGTAGCTGAAGGCTTCAAGGCGAAAAGAAACTCATTAAACATCCCAGTTATCACGCTTGCTGGGATGGGGACCTCTACGGGTTTTTTAGGTTCAGGTTGAGACACAGGTTCAGGTGCGGCTTTTTCTACAGGTTCAACTGGTTCAGGTGTTTGAACCGGCGTAGGAACAACTATCTTTTCCTCTATCCTTTTGAAGTAGTCACGCATAGCATTGTATGTTTCTTCTAGTCTATCTTCAAACTTTTTCATAGCGTAAAGTATTTGATCCAATGCATTTTTTGTGTCTTTTAATGCGCTTAAGTCTTCTTTCAGTCTTTCTACGGTATTCCTAATTTCTTTTATGCTCTCGTTGATTTTTTTGATTGTAGGTGTTATTTCTTCAAGATTAGTCTTTTCTTCTTTTTCTTCAGCCATGTTTCTTCCTCCAACTTTAATTCTATTCCGATAATGTTTTATATAATATTTACGCTAGTAGTATTAATTACTACTACATATGGTGTTAAATATTATATAATTATTTTATTCAAAAATATTGTTAAACTAGTAGTTGTGAGGGAGACTGGTGAGCGACGAAGTCAAAGAACTCACAGACTTCATCGGAGCAATAGGGCACCCAATTAGGAGACAGATAATCAGAATACTTCACAAAAACATGGAAGTATCGTACTCGGACCTTCTTTCAATGCTAAACATCGAAACTGGTAAACTCAACTTTCACCTAAAAAAATTACAGCCACTATTGGAACAAACTCAAAGCGGAAAGTACAAGTTGTCAGAAAAAGGTAGATTCGCGCACACAGTTATATCGCTGTTGGAGAAAAGGCTTGGAGGCGAATCTGTACAATTAAAAGTGCCCCGCGCCTCCTTTGTTAAAAGGTTTATTGCATGGTTTCTTGACATAATGATTATATATGTCGCTTCTTTTGCGTCTCTCAATATGCAGCTTGTAGATTTTGAACCTTTCCCCTGGTTTAACTTCCATGTAACCTTGCCTTACATTTTAGTTCAAATACTTCGCTATACGTTTTTCCTAGGTTCCCAACCCTTCTCAGAAATTGACACATTCCTAAGAATATATTTAGCCTCAATTTTATGGGCCTACTGGACAATTACTGAAGGATATAAAGGTCAAAGCCTCGGTAAAATACTTATGGGTATAAGGGTTGTTAAAAGCGACGGTAGAAGGCTTCCACTACAAGATAGCGCAGTTAGAAGCATAGGTAAAGCTTTTCTTCTTCCATTAGATGTTATTGTTGGCTTAATGTTTTTTAGAAGGAAAAAGGTTCTTAGATTTACTGACTACTATACAGATACGATTGTAGTGGAAGTTTAATGTCTTTTCGGATATCTAAATATTATTTCCATAAAAGGACACTTATTCTTTTCAAACATTCTTAAATATAATTAGCCTCAATAATCATTGTGTAGCAAAGAAAACAGCAATTGGTGAAAAACATGAACACAAGCCTAAAATCGATAATAAGCATATCAATGCTTGCAATATTGCTGTTGACAATTATAACACCGCTACAAGCATTAAGTATAAACATAAAAGCAAAATATGAAGGAAGCACGATAGAAAAACCATTAATTCACGAAGCAACCAAAATAATAGCAGGAAGAGAAGAAGCAGCAATAATAAGCCACGCTTACCTTGGAGGAAACGTTACATTCAACGCTATCGACGTAAGCGACAACGCATTCAACAATCTATTAAAGCTTATTGTAATCGTGGAGAACGGAGAATGGAACGAAAAATATTGGCCTTATCCACTATGGCCATGGCCCGAGGGACTGACAATAATCATTCAATACCAGGGAATAACAATAGATGAAGCATTAAGTAGAGGGGAAATAGTTGTTGACATGGTTAAACAAGAACTTAACATCGAGGCAGATGTCCCACTGTTTCACTTTCAAGCAAGAGGTAACACTTACTCTCTAGTATACATCGCAGAGAGAGTAGATTTTGAATCAACAGTGAACAAATGGGCGTCGCTACTACCAGTGAACATTAAAGACACATTAATTAACGTGGATAATATAAAGGAGTCTAATCTCACCTCAGTTGTTTTCGCAATACTAGAAGATACTAAAGAAGGCGGCTTTATCACATGGATGGCAACGATTTACATAAATCTAAATGCCATCACCATTAAAGACGGAGAATACACATTGTCGATAAATACCGCGGTAGGACATGAAGGACCAATATACCCAGTACCAGATGTAAGATACAGCGAAATATTTGTACGTATACCATACGTAGGCAACGTAACATATTTCAATCCACCACCAGACAACCTGTTTCCAGACATGACAGGCAGATTCCGCTACCTATTAAAACCAGAGGACTGGCCAGTAAACAATACAGGAGCCAATGACATAGTAATTAAATACAATTTCAACTACACACCTGAATGGAAATTCCCAGTCATAAGAGCAACATTCTACACCGAACCATACAATCCAGCAATAGACATAATCAACGGGTCAAAAATAGCGTTCTGGGTTGAAATAGAGAACGTAGAAGAAAAAACAGCAAAAGACATCACAATAAGAATGCCAGTGAAATATAAACTTAGAGCAGGCATACCAATAATCGACAAAAAGATATTCAGACCTCTAGATCAG
>JAUQZC010000074.1 GCA_030587435.1 Candidatus Baldrarchaeota archaeon
AGCGTTATAACAGTTATTGCTGTTAGCGTTTGCAGGGGAGTTAGCTCATATCCTCCCAATATACCAACTGCCACATCTTTCCTTAAAGTGCTAATTATCAACGCTAGACATGCCTCGCTGGGAAGCTTGAATAAGCCGGACATTACCGGGCTGAACATGCTCGCAACCGCGGTTATCGTCCCCGTGTAGTAGGTAAGGTTTACAACGAATATTCCCAGAAAAATTAGTGGAACTCCAGTCCTCAAAAAAGCTACTACTCTAAAATAGCTTTTTTCAGCAAATTTTTAAGCTTAGGCTTTCTCCAGGGAGGAAACTCCAGTAGAATAGTAGCGTTTTCACCCGGTATTATTTTATTTAGAATAAATCCTAAAGTTGCCATGGCGAGAAGCGACAGGAGATAGAGAGCAAGGATATAGAGCAATCCGTATCTACCAAGGACGTACCAAATCATCACTTGTTGCGCCATACAAGGAACCCCCAAGACATGGAGGAGAGATGCGATAATCCTCTCCTTATCACTCCTCAATATTCGCGTAGACAAAACTCCTACAATACTACAACCAGTTCCCGTCACCAGGGGTATTGTAGCGTCACCGGACAAGCCCAATCTACACAGTGGCTTATGGAAACTAACCGCTATCCTCGGCAGGAAACCAACATCTTCTAGAACGCCTAAGACTAAGTATAATTGTAGGGAGAATCATAAAAGCACGAAAAACACGCCAGTAGTCAACAAGCCCAGCGACCCGTAAATGCCAGCTTTCTCTCCCACAAGTATATCGCGGAGCAAGCCCTCAGGAACTATACCTTCAACTAGACTTCTAACAAAAGGCTCGTAAAAACTATAGTAAATCATGATTGGCATCCTATGCCCGATTTCATGTATCAACCCAAGCAGCCAATAAGTCACGGCTAGAGTATTCGCAGACATTACAACTATTCCAAAAACCGGATTCACCGAGATATAATCAGTCTTACTTAAGCCAATACACCTCACCCCCTCTAGCTTGGCAGCTTCCCTATAAATTTCATCTGCTATTTTCGCTAACTTCAAAAGAATGAAATAAACTACCATAGAATCCGTAGAATATAGCTAGCAGGAAACGAAATATAATAGATTATGCTACTGCCTACAGTATGGTCATCTAATTGATTACAAAATTTATAGCAAATTTCATTTTATTTATATAATGCTCGCATACTATAAAGACCTTGTCGATAAGATAGTAGAAGAATTTCGTGAAGAAATAAAGACAATATTCTTGCCCCGCCTAGTCCCGATAATACCTCCAAAACCAGAATATTCTAAAATACTGAAAGAACATAACATTAAAGCAGCAATCCTAGAATACTACCGGCTAGAGGCTAGCATAGAGGATTGGCGCTCATACCTAGACTACGATGGCATGCTATTATTATCCGCTGTAATGCCCGATGAAATGCTCTACAACCCGTCAACATTCGGAAACTTTCTAGAAACAGCAGGGAAAGGCTTTGACGGCGTGATCGGATGGGATATGCCCGTAGAAGTCGATATACCGCTTAGAGAAAGCTGGAGCAACCTTGTGAAATGCCTAGAATACACCACTAGGCTGGCTTCGGAACTTGATATTCCAGTAATCCCCTTATCGAAAGGAGCAAATAGAGAACAAGCGGAGACCTACGTGAGCGCCTTGTCTAGCCTAGGTTTTAAGACCATTGCTCTACACGCTTCAGAGTATGCATTGAGCTTTTTCAGAGAAGGCTTGGCTAGAAGGCTGTTAGAAGCCCACATTGAGCTGTTAAAGAAATATGCGGAACAGGCTTTAATCATTGGAGTTTTAAACCCCGCAATTTTCAAACACCTGAAAAGATACGATACGCCAAAATTTTCCTATGCCGGGTTGAGCTGGCTACTGCACGGCGAAGAAGGCTACGCCTATACAAGATATGGAAAAGCCGATTTAAAAAAGAAAACAATAGTATTCCCTACAGGAGAACACCTGGAGTATCCATGGAAGAAAAGAGAGATAGTAAAGCATAATCTCGAATACATGCTAAACCTCGTAACCGGAGCCGGGCAAGCCCGCATACGCCTATACGATATAGCATTGGAGGGTAGAACGCTGGTCGTCTCGGATATACATGCCGGGACTAGAGAGTCAATGCTTGAAGACCTGCTGGAGGTTATAAAATGCGAAGACCCCGAGAATATAGTTTTTCTAGGCGATACATTCGACCTGCAACGCGGCGAGAAGATAGCGCTAGACCTAGTAGACTTTTTCGGCGTCTTGGCATGGGTCTCGCCCAGGATACTGCCAGTACTAGGAGATGCGGACACAAACTTTCAAAAAGTATTAAGCGTAATAGACGATGCTTTAACGCTTCAAGAGTCATGGCATACGCTGCCAAAGCCGAGCAAGCCGACAAACTATCACATACTAGCATTCTACAAATTCTACAGAAAAGCGCTACCGACGGCAGCCGTCTACCTGCCAGATAACTCAACAGCCTACATGCTACACGGGCATCAATTCGCATACTCCAGAGAGGCAATAGTTAAAGAAGCTAGAAACATCAGGAGAGACACTGGCGCAGATTGGATATTCATAGCCCACACCCACAAAGCCGAAATAAATCGTGAAGAGAAAATAGTAAATACTGGCTGCTGGGTAGCAAACGGAGAAAACGCCTACGTCATAATCGAGAAAGACGGCAGCATAGAGCTGCTAGAGGAGTTTTAATGGGACAGTATAAGCGTTCACGGCTAGAATATTACAACTGGCTAAGAGAAAAAACAAACAAGCTGAAGACTCTAGAGGAGATAATCCAGCACGTCGAAAATCCAGAACAAATAAACTTGGAAAAGCTTGAGCATAAACTGGGCCTTCCGAGAGAAATCCTAGCAAAAACTATAGAAAGACTCTATGGGCCGAAAACACAGATAAGCCACAAGCTCTATCACTGGTGGCAGGAGCCCGATGGATCCTACAGGAAAATAGACCCAACCTATATAAAACAAAAAATAAGACAAAAAATGAAAGAACTAGGAGCAAAAACAGTAACAGAACTACTCAAAAAGAAAATGAAAATAAGCCATTCAGAAGCCTCCCTATACTATTACTGGCTAAAACATAAAACCGCGAAAGTAAGAACCAGAACACTAAAACGATTCTGCAAACACTTTAAAATATCCTACGAAGAACTCGAAAAACTCAAAATAATCAAAGACCGAACCTTCCCAATAAACCTCCACAAAAAAGAACTTGTAAAACTCTACACCCACATACTAAACGAAGGCTCAATAAGAGGACAAATACCCAGAGTACAAGCCACATATGTAAATAAAGACCCAGTACTACATAGACACGTAATAGACCTCGTAAAAGCAATGGGCGGAGAATATAAGATACCACCACCCAGCAAAGAAGCAATAGAAACAAAAATAGACTCCGTAACAGCCAGAATACTAATTGCTGCGGGACTACCGCCAAGCTACAAAACAATAACAAACCCACCACTACACCCAGCAATACTAAAAAACAAAAAACTAGCAAAATACCACCTCCACATGACATTCATAGAAGAAGGCTACTCATCCCTAACAATAAACAGGCACAACAAACTCGAACTACAAATAGGATTCGGAAGAAGCAAAGACATAACAGACCTAATACCACAAAACATCTATGAAAAACTAACACAGAAAAAGGGATATTCAATACAACCAACGCAAATACCAGATGAACGACTCATGGAGATAATTACAGCGACGGAAACCATTCCTAAAGCCCTCTTCCAGGAATATCTCCTTTTAACTCGAATGCTTAATGAAATTAATCCTAAAACTGAAATACCGGAAATCCGTTGCTCATATATTCATGTGAGCAAAGAAGGTAGAGTAACGGCTTATTATCGATATGCCTTTAGAAGCTCAGATTCTGTACACGCTTTCCATGAACTTCTATTCAAGAATTTTGATACAGGCACATGGAAAGAGAGGAAACTTGGTGTTCAAATCGAACTGCTGGAAGAGTACGAAGATAAAAAGCTAACAGCCTCGGATAAGCAGAGAATACAAGAGATATTAGCAAATTGGAGAAAAATACCAGATAACTGGATCATCGAAAAAATAAAGCAAGTACTACCAGACATTAACTGGATAGATAACCCTGATTATTTGAAGAAAATCTTAGAGAAGTAACCAAACAGAGTTGGTTTATCCCAATACTTCATATTCCTCCTCTTCCTTTAACCTGATGACGTTAATAACCCCGCTAAAATCTTTTGTAGCAACTGCGCCTACTTGTGCAACACCTAACATACAAGCTCTTAACCAGAACTTTTTAGCTTCTTCTCTAGTATACCCATATTTTTCCATCAAATATTCTTCAAACTTCTTCACCGGAATTCGAACTGCATTGTAGTATTCTAATACCTCTTTAAGTATCTTCTTCATATGTTCTTTGTTCATATCCCCTTTCTTCATCATCGATCGATATATTTGTGAAGTCAATCCTATAAAGTTATTTGGAGGACTGGGCAGACTAAGAAAAGAAAGTCTTATCTGAAAAATGCCTGACAGAAAAATTTTACTTAATTTAAGTCAGATTCTTATTTCCCTTAGTAAAATACAAAGAACATAACACAAATGGATCATATTTAGAAAATTAGAGGAGTGATTAAATAAAAAAGAAAATTTTAAAAACATAGAAATGGTAGAGTATTTAAAGTGATAATATACCTCAGGATAAAAACGAAAAGGATAAAAATAAGGAAAGACTAACCGATGAACAGCTAAAAAATAGAAGAAAAACTTAAAAGTCTAAATCTAGGAAAGGAACATGAGCGTAAACAAGATACGGTTTTAGAACTAATGAAAGAACTTGCACCCTATGTCAAAGATTATTTTATTAAAAGAATGATTGAATATGAAAAGGCAAGGTATGTTATCAGTATAAAAATTCTAGGACTCATTTTGTTGATAATAGTAGTAACATCTGCAATTTTGACATATCTTAATGTATTAAAGGGCGAAAGTTTCACATTTTTAATGGGAATAATAGTAGGATACATTATGACGCATTTAAAAATGTTTATTAAAATCGAAGAGAAGAAATAAGTAACATTTTTAAAATTATACTTTGATTTTTAGTTATGTTAAAAGAAATGCTTTTTCATTTGGCATATAATATTTCATTTAGCGAAGAGAGATGTTTGAGAATGTGAACGATTTAGAAAGAGTAGGCGAGTGGTTTATTAGTGGAAGTATAGGTTTATTTCTCAAAATTATATATGATAACAGAAAGAAAATTATAAAAAAATTAAAGAAAGTTAAAAGAAAGATTTGCAAAGAAGAACCTTTAATACCTCAACCTCATTTTTTAAATTTCGGTGGAATTAAGACCAGTTGGGTTGTGCTTGATGGAGATGGTATATCTACATATACTCCTCAAAGTATTAATATGATTTATGAACCAACACCTATTGATTTACCAATGGACATTCTTGAGTTAAAAGCTAGGATTCAGGAAGAGGAAAAACTGAAAAGAGAAAGAGGCGAGAAAAGTTCATGGAATGGACCGCGTTTCTGCATAAAAAGATTCTTTATTAGGAGAACAGAAGATTACGAGAATCTTGCGTTAGATGTAGTTTTAGGTCCATCAGATTACTATACCTTTTTAGCTACATATAGATATTTAGATATGGATGTTTCAGATATAAGGCCGGATCCTTTAAAAACTCCTAATCCTTATGGAAAAACTCTTCGTGAAAGATATCTTCAGAATGTTAATTGGAAAAAACCCATACCATATCTGGCCAACTCTCTTAGCGTTAATATATTGGCAATAACTAGCGATGAAAAAATAATATTTACAAAACGTAGTATGGAGGTTGACTCATGTAAAGGACACTATGATTTCTCCTATGCAGAAAGCCTTCATAGAGTATTAGACATGTCAGATGGAAATAAACCCGATATATACAGCTGTGTTAGAAGAGGAGCCTTTGAAGAGTTAGGCGTAGAAGTTAAAAATGAAAATATAGTCCTTCTCGATTTTGGGTTATCAGCTAGACAATATTCTTATGCTCTTCAAGGTTATATAGAAATAGATTATACTGCCAAGGAAGTTCAAGATATACTAAGAGTTATTAAAGCTAAAGATAGATGGGAAGCTGCAAAAATAGAATTTGTAGATTTTAATAAACTAGATAAAGTACTAAGATATGTGTATGCTCACGGTCCATGGGCATCTCCTCCATTAGCCTGTATTTATTTTGTATTGGCTAAGCGTTTCGGCCACGACAAAGTCATAAAAACAATAAAGAAACTAGGCAAATTTAGACAATATCAGGATTGTTAAGTAAACTCTTTTGGTTTAGGGCTTTAATGTAAATTCGTAAAATCACTAAGTTGAATAAATGAGAGTCTTACTTCCGGGAATCTTAGTATACGCTGAAAAAGATCCTTACACAAATTATAGGCGAAGAGCAAAGACAACACAAGTCCACGATCCTTAAATAATCTCTTAAAACGCTTCCCTTATATGCCATAACGGACAAATAAAACGCCATGAAAACACTCAGAACACCGCGAAACCTAAGAAAACTAATAGAACAAATCTTCCGACACTACAATAGGAAAACAATAACCAGAGAAGAGTTTCTAGGCTACCTTCAAGAACAAGGCTACACGCGGGAACAAGCAATAGAGATCTACAAACGGGCGGCAAAAGAGAAAATAATAGACACAGGAATCATAGCCGACGTAGACGAACAAGGACACATAACAAAAAAGACAATCGTAGTAGAATACATGACCGAAGAAGACTGGGAAATTATAGAAGCCGTAAAAAGAGAAATAGAACAAGAAGAAGAACTAAAAAGAATACTACAAAAAGAACCAACAGAAGAAGAAATAAAAAAGATACTAAAAGAGCTAAACCCCGAATAAACCCCCTTATAAACCCCAACGAACACCCCAAACGATGAAAAATAAATAGAAAAAATCCTCAAAGAAGCCCTAAAACACCACCACACCAACGCACTACCACTAAAAAACTAGAAAATACCTAATAGAAAACACGGACCCACAAAAGAACAAGCAGAAAACCTCTGGCTAGAAGCCCTCAAATCAGGAATAACAGAAATAGCCATAGACGTCACAGACGACTACAAACCATACAACGTAATCACGCTAAAAACGAAGAAAAATATGAGATAATAGGATAAACATAAGACAAAACCTCAAAAGAGAAAACAGCCCACAAATCCCAAACGCAAACCGAAGAAATATAGTAAAAGACGGAATACCTATTCAAAACTAGAATCAACAGTAAATTCCCCACCCCCAGATAATCTCTCAAAAATAAGCAAACACTCCCAACCCTACTATATCCATCTCGTTAAAATCCCTCGAGAAATACAACGACCATCACAATAAAGATACCCTAACTTCCCCCACGAGACCATCCACAATATAAAAACACAAAATAGAAAACCATCCAAATAACAAAATATACGAAAGAAGCCATAAAATACCTTAGGAGATTTAAATACCTCCAAGCAAAATATCTTAGGGAAGAACATGGAGACCATTTTAATCAGCGGCGTCATCGCCAAACGCCTCAAAAAAGAAGCTAAAAAACACAACCTAAGCAAAAAAGAATACTTACTTGAACTACTAACTCAAAACCTAGACCCCAAAAACAAGGCTAAAGAGTACATGAAAGCCTCAGAAGAACTACTAGCCGAAGCCGGAAAAGAGCTAGAAAAAGACAACGTAAGACAGGCAGCAGAAAAGTTTGGGGAGCAGCCGCACTAGCAGTCAAGGCTTACGCATACTGGAAAAACGGCATGCGATTAACGAGCCACGGCCAACTCTGGGAATACAAGAGGAAAATAGAAAGCGAACTTGGAGAACGGGCGGGCGACGCGTGGGCGAGAGCAGTGGAAATGCACGTATGCTTCTACGAAAACTGGTGCAACAAAGACGACGTAGAAAAAGCACTAAAATCCATCAAAAAACTAGTAAAAACCATAGCCCAAAAAAATACTCTAACACTCCCCCAAAGGAAAGTCCACCCGCTCACACATACTAACAGTAACCACCTGCTAGAGACTATAACAGGCATTTACACCATATCTGCACTACTACTCAGGCCCATGACACTTATGACTTTACTTTCATTTATTGCGGCAAATCCTTTGGTAATCATTACAAGCCTTATAACTTTCCTAATAACGGTATTATCATGGCATGTTTCTAAAAATCCAAATATAACATGAGAAAACATTTGAGTCACTAGAAACAAGCCTAAGAAACTACTTTAGAGAAAATTCAGACTATACTTAGCAAAGACAGAGAATAAAATATCAATGATAATAGCCATCAAAATACTTAAGGACCGAGGAAGTCTTCAGGTCTAGGAATCCTCTTTGGCAGTCCCTTACGCTCCCTAATCTTCATAACCAAATCCAAGAGCATACCCGACGGAACCGGAGCCCAACGCGAGAACTCAGTACTCCAGAAGGCCCTGCCCTGCGTGGCGCTGCGCATATCATCCGCCAAGCCGAATGTCTCGCTAACCGGTATCTCACCCTTAACCCTCATTATCATGCCGTGCTGCTCCATGTTTAAAATCTTGCCTCTGCGCTTCGTAATCACGTTCAAAACACCGCTCAACTGCTCCTGCGGCACTTTAACGTCGATCTTCAAAATCGGCTCCAAAAGAATCGGATCCGCGCTCAGGAAGGCGGCGTA
>JAUQZC010000080.1 GCA_030587435.1 Candidatus Baldrarchaeota archaeon
TGCTAACGTTTTTCTCTACGCATATTTAAAGCCCAAGAGGAGGTTAAAGGAGCATGAGGTTAAATTAAAGGAGAATGCTAAGGAAATAGTTAAGAGAATTAATGAAGGCGAGTTTGTATTTATCTCTACGGTTCATTTTAGTGAGATAGTTAATATTTTAGAGGATAATGCGCCTTTAGATGTGGCATTAGAGGTGGAAGAATCAATTCTCTTAAGAGAAAATATAAGATTTATAGATGTGAGTAAGAAAGATTATCTGAATGCTATTGAGGTGGCAAAGAAGTTCAAGGTCGGTTTGAATGATGCTTTAGCGTACGTAGCTATGAAAAGAATCGGGATAGATGAAATCTATACGTTTGATAAAGACTTTGATAGGTTGCCAGACGTAAAAAGGATAATAAACTTGTAAATTGTCGTATCTATTATTGGATGGATGTTATGATGAGCTTATTTTCTTTAAATTTACAATGAAAGGTTTGAAAGATCAACTTGGTCAACTGTCAGTTTCTCCCGCGCACTACACTTGAGGATATGATTCCATCTCTAAACCATGAATCTAATGGGAACTCCGCTTTTAGACTTGACAACAGCTATTATCTCAAGCTTTGAACACCAAAATATTTTAATGTTTAACTTTGTTGACTCCTTATATTATTTGATCGAAATCGTCTCGCTGTAACATTTTAGTATTGAAATCTGGAAATATAAACATCAACTTTCGTGTTGCCATTTAAGTTTTGGTGAATGTTTATATACGTTTCTTCGAAATATTTGTTGGGGTATTTTATGTCTTTGGCTGAGAGGTTGATTAAGGAGTTTGAGGAAAACGTTAAGTTAAGGAAACGTTTAGCTGAGCTTCTTGTTTCTGAGCCGGACGTTAGATTGGTGTTGATAAACGCTGTTATAGCGGATGTAGCGATGAAAAAAGACCTAAGCGAATTAAGAAACGAATTGAAAAGTGAGATAAATGGATTAAGAGGGGAAATAAACGGGTTGAGGAGGGAAATAAATGGATTAAGAAGTGAATTGAAAAGTGAGATAAGTGAGTTGAGGGGGGAGGTGCATAGTAATTTTAGGTGGACTGTGGGTTTAATTATTACTGTTTGGGGTGCAACGGTAATCCCAATACTTCTAAAACTAATAGGAGCAATATAGCTTTAGACGCCCACTACCATAAAATTAATTTTGCATCTCTGTTTCTTCAAACATTTTCTCGCGGTTGGAAACTACTAACCGAAATTGAGCGCGCTTTCAATGATTCGCTTAAAACAGTAAAATGTAATTGTATTGTTATTAACGTAGATGATGCGATCCTCATCTAGAGTAGGGCTAGTGGTAAATGAACTCTAAAGTGGAAAATTAGGTTAACTTTAGTGCGATGCTATCGTTGCGATGTCGATTATTTTTCTATGTCCATCCATTTCTACGGGTGTTTTCATATCAATTATTTTTAGCTGCCAAGATATAGTAGTTTTATAGGTGATGTTAGCCCTGTTTCCGCTGTTTTTGTTTCCAGTTTTTAAGTATTTTTTAGCTTCTGAAACGTTTAGTTCCTGCCACTTTACTTCTATGAATGTTGTTGACTTTCCAGGATCTCTAAATCTTTATGACACCATCGAACAGTTTTAAAACATATATTAACATGTCCAAGCGCGCGTAATTGAGTTGGAATTTTAAAGAGATTTTTGAATATATGATAAATCTTTGAAGTTTTTGTATTTTATGTGAAGTTGGGGTGTTTTGATGATTTTAAGAGAGTTGGTTTTTAGAGTTGTTAGATTTTAAATCTTAAAGGGCCTTCTTTGATAGTTGTTGATTACGTGTTTATTGGTGTGTAGTGTTTTACTGTTGACGGTGGTTTTTGAAGTTTGGTTAATGTGTATGGTGTTGGTAAGGTTTATATATTTTGGGGCTTTTAATGTTTTTGGTGATTTATCTTGAAAGTGGTTATTAAGAAGGTTGATGGTCAGGGTAGAATTGTGATTCCAAAGAAGTGGAGAGAGAAGTATTTGAAGGGTAGGAGGATTATTATGAGGATAAAGGAGGATGTCATTGAGATTATGCCGGAAAAGATGTTTGATTTAACTAGGTTTTTCGATTCGATAGAGGTAGATGTTAGAAGTGATTTGGCAGATTGGCATAAGGTTAAGAAGGAGTTGAGGAAAACTGCCTAGGTTTGTAGATGCTAACGTTTTTCTCTACGCGTATCTAAAGCCTAGGAGAAAGTTGAAAGAGCATGAGATTAAATTAAAGGATAGCGCCAAGAAAATAGTTAAGAGAATTAATGAAGGCGAGGTTGTATTTATCTCTACGGTTCATTTTAGTGAGATAGTTAATATTTTAGAGGATAATGCGCCTTTAGATGTGGCATTAGAGGTGGAAGAATCAATTCTCTTAAGAGAAAATATAAGATTTATAGATGTGAGTAAGAAAGATTATCTGAATGCTATTGAGGCGGCGAAAAAGTTTAAGGTTGGTTTGAATGACGCTTTAGCGTACGTAGTTATGAAAAGAATCGGGATAGATGAAATCTATACGTTTGATAAAGACTTTGATAGGTTGCCAGACGTAAAAAGGATAATAAACTTGTAAATTGTCGTATCTATTATTGGATGGATGTTATGATGAGCTTATTTTCTTTAAATTTGCAATGAAAGGTTTGAAAGATCAGCTTGATCAACTGTCAGTTTCTCCCGCGCGCTACACCTGAGGATATGATTCCATCTCTAAACCATGAATCTAATGGGAACTCCGCTTTTAGACTTGACAACGTCATTATCTCAGGCTTTGGATGCCAAAATATTTTAATGTTTGACTTTGTGGCTCCTTATATTATTTGATCGATGTCGTCTTGCTGTAACATTTTAAATAGTGAAATCTGGAAATATAAACATCAACTTTCGTGTTGCCGTTAAGTTTTGGTGAATGTTTATATACGTTTCTTTGAAATATTTGTTGGGGTATTTTATGTCTTTGGCTGAGAAGTTGATTAAGGAGTTTGAGGAAAACGTTAAGTTGAGGAAACGTTTAGCTGAGCTTCTTGTTTCAGAGCCGGACATTAGATTGGTATTGATAAACGCTGTTATATCGGATGTAGCGACGAAAAAAGACCTAAGCGAACTAAGAAACGAATTGAAAAGTGAGATAAATGGATTAAGAGGGGAGATAAACGGGTTGAGGAGGGAGATTCATAGTAATTTTAGGTGGACTGTTGGTTTGATTGTTACTGTTTGGGGTGCAACGGTTATCCCAATACTTCTAAAACTAATAGGGGCAATATAACTGTTTGCAGTTAGCATTATGAAACTGTTGAATATTTGGTAGACAAATATTTACATTGATGAGCATGGAACGACTTTATATTATTGAAGGAAGCATCAAGGTTGTTGAGAGTGGCCATTAGGACGATTCAGAGGCGGGTGTGTTACGGTGGATGCTTTGAGAATTGGTTTTAGGGTTTTTGGTTTTCGTAGGTTTGTTTTGCTTTTTGTTGGTGTTTTTGTTTTTTCTTTTTGTGTTTCTCTTGTTGTTTCTCATACGTTGGTTTATGTTTTTGGTGTTAGGAGTGTTTTGGGTGGTGTTGTTTCTGAGGACTGTGTTTTGGTTGTTGGTGAGGGTTCTAGGAGTGTTTTGACTGCTTGGACTCCTGTTTTTTATGTGGATGTTTTGTCTAGTGTTTTTAATACTTCTGTTTATCCTGTTACTTTTACTCCTACTGTTGTTAATGGTAGTTCTATTGTTGTGAGAGGGGTTGGTGAAGAAGGTTTGAAGAGTTATTTAGATGTTATGGTTGAGGGTTCTGGAAATTTGAGTGATGGCGGTTTTTGGGTTTTGGTTGGTGTTGAGGCTGCTAGGAGATTTGGTTTGGGTGTTGGTGATTTTGTTGTTGTTCCTAGTCTTTTGAATGATCGTGTTTTTGTTTTGGTTGTTCGTGGAGTTTATAGTTTTGGTGATTTGAGGGACTATGAGTTTGTTGTTCCTCTTTGGGTTGGCCGTAAGCTTAATGGTATGGGTGAAAATATGGTTTCTGCTGTTGTTGTTGAACATGTTAGCTTGGAGGAGGTTGGTGAGGCTCTTAGACCTAGGAATTTAACTATTGATTATGGTTTTCCTTTTGATGGTTGGCTTCTTGTTGAATGTAATGGTAGGCCTATTGCTTCTAGTAGGGTTGTGGCTGGTAATGGTTCTGTTGTTTTTAGGTTGCCTCGCGGTGTTTACGAGGTTGTTTATCAGACTGTTAATGTTACTTATGGTTTAGGTAGTGTTAATTTGACAGATGATTCGAGGGTTAAGTTTTTTGAGGAGGTTGGGCTTGTTGAGGTTAAGGTTAAAGTTTTAGAACCTTCTGTTTATCTTGTTTCTTCTAATGGTACTAGGTTTGAGGGTGTTCGTGTCGGTGAGTACGTTGTTTTTAGGGTTCCTCCTGGTGGATATGTTTTGGAGATTAATGGTAGTGAGTATGAGATTTATGTTTTTAGAAGTGTTTCTATTGATCTTGGTTTCATTTCTGATGAAGGTTTTGAGGTTGCTTTTGAGGTTTTAGGTTTTGATGGTAGTCCTGTTGAAGATTTTGGTTTTACCATTGAGTCAGGTGGTTTTCTTGTTTGTTCTGGTTGGAGTGAGTCTTCTCAGTTTTATGCTAGGCTACCCGCTGGTGACTATGAGTTAATTGTTTTTAAGCCTCCTTCATTTTATGTGAGAACGAGTTTTAGGGTTGAGGATTCTGAGAAAATTGTTGTTAAACTTCCTAATGTTGTTAGTAATCCTGAGAGGGTGGGTGGCTCTGCTTTAAGGACGGTGGTTAGGGCTTTAGGTTCTAGGGAGGCTTCTGAACTTGTTTTTAGAAGGTTTATTGGTTTAACCGGAACTGTTATTGTTGTTGCTGCTGTTTTTTTATCTTCTCTTTTGCTTATTGCCGCTGTGATGGTTGAAAAGCAGATTTTTACATCTGTTTCCTACGCTATAGATGTGTTTCTCTACCTTAGGGCTAGTTGTACCTTTTTGTTGAGGGTTTTTGGACCACCTTCTCTTGTGATTTCTGTTTTTGCTTGTGTTTGCGGTTCTTCCTTTGCGGCGCTATTAGCTTCTCTTTTTAAGTATGTTTTATGTCCTTCTTTGCTTGGTTATGTTATTCCTCTAAATTTTTTGCATCTTTTTGTTTTCCCTGTGGTTTATACTTTGTTGGCTTGGCTTGTTGGTTTTGTTTATCCTCTTAGAAAGAGGTGTGTTCGGTGAAGAGATTCTTAGGCTTGTTTTTAGTGTTTTTTGTCAGTTTTTTGGTGCCTTTTTTGCCTTTTCTCATCCATGGGGGGCCTTTTATTTCTGATTGTTGGATACATATGGAGATTGCTTTTGACGCTATCTCTTCTGGAATTTTGCCTTTGAAGTATGGTAGTTCTGGTTTGACTTATAATGCTCAGTGGCCTCTCATAAATGCTCTTTTTGCATTTCTTATTTTGATTTGTGGTTTTGACGTGTTGTATGTTTCTCAGTTTGTTCCTTTGCTTGCTGGGCTTTCTGCTATTCCCTTATACTTGGTTGTGAAGGGGGTTTCTAAAGACGTTGGAATTTCTGTTTTTGCTGTTTTGCTTTATAGTCTCGAAGGATTTCATGTAGTTTTTGCTTCAAGTGTTATGAAAGAAACAGCAACACTCTACGTTTTGATGACTTTTGTTTTTGTTTATTTTTTGTTTTTCTCTGGCAGAGCGAATTGGAGATATTTGGTGGTTCTGTTATTTTTGTCTTGTGGTTTATTGCTTGGTCATCATTATTTGTCTTTGTTTACCCTTGTTTTTGTTTGTTTTGCTGTTTGCCTTTCCGCTTGGAGTTCTTTACAGCCGAGAGGACATGATAAAACTTTTTCCTTGCTTGTTTTATCTGCTCTAATATTTATCTTAGTTTTCACTTTAAGG
>JAUQZC010000094.1 GCA_030587435.1 Candidatus Baldrarchaeota archaeon
TATCTCACGGGTGTTCACAAAGGTAAGTACAGATTGGCTCATTTTCAATAATTCAACTAATACTCGAATTCTTGCAGCAGTTTCAGGAGTACTAAATATTTTTTTACTTATCTTTACGTCTTCCGCTTGGGGAGAAGGACATAAAACTTTCAATTCAAACTCTTTAACAATTGGAACCCTAACTATCTCTACATGTCTTCCATTACCAACGAGAAACCTACCCACAACCTCAGGACTTCCAATTGTAGCAGAGAGGCCTATACGTTGAAATTCCCTTTTAGTTAATTCTTTTAGTCTTTCAAGGGCAATTGCTAATTGAACGCCCCTCTTCTCAGTTACAAGTTCATGAATTTCATCTACAATAACCCATCTGACATTTTTAAGCCATTCTCTCAGCCTTGCTCCGGGTAAAATTGCCTGTAATGTCTCAGGAGTAGTTATTAACATATCTGGCGGATGTAATGACTGTCTTCTTCTAACGGAGGGAGTAGTGTCACCGTGTCTAATCTCAACTCTAATACCTAAACTTTCAGCGAGATTTATCACTCTTCGAAAAATGTCTCTATTCAGGGCTCTTAAAGGTGTTATATATAATATCGATATAGGTTTAACTGCTTTCTTTTCCTTTTCATTCAAATATAAACTAAATACTGGTAATAAAGCGGCTTCGGTTTTACCTGAACCAGTAGGAGAAATCAAAAGCACATTTTTCCCGTTTAAAATATGTGGAATAGTTTTTCTCTGCGGTTCAGTAGCCTCAACTAGTCCGAATTCTCTTAACCTCTCTCTAATCTTTTTATGTAAAAGACTAAAGGGATCAACATTACTTTCCTTTACTTGCAATACTCTTCACTCTCTTGCGAAAATACGTGAGAAAAATCTTTAAGTCGGTTTTTCTTGTGTAAGATGTTCTCTCTATTTCCTCTTCTAATGCTGCTATAAACTCTTCTATTTTGTTTGCTCTTTTTGATATTTCTTCTATTTTTTCTCGTGTCCATTTTATTTCTGAAATATATGGTATAACGTCCTCAAGGGTCGTATTGATAAGGTACCCTAAGAGGTTGTTCATTGTTAATCACTATGGTTGTTCTTCTTTCGCAAGAATAATATATGCCAATATAAGTATTAAGATTAATATTCCAAGAGCGACATTTAGATCCAATAAGACTTCCATCATATTTGCTTTCATCACTTTTCCCTCAAACTTTATCATTGCTCTGAAAAATACTTTTAAAACTAACGACATCAACACTTATTTAAATTTTTAGAAGTGAGAGGTCTTTCTTCATTACTTAAAATGCAGTATTTTTTACCTATTTGCCTTGTACAATTTAATTTCATCTAAAACATCTCTGAACAAGTCATCTTCAAGTTTAACTACTTGATATAGGTTTAATGCTTCAGCTAACTTTCTAGCAAGTATATGGTAACATATTTGCCTTTTTTTCCTAGTAACTACATTAAAATAGAAATCATCGCAACTGCAGTAAAAATCTGGTATAACTAGATATTTTCTGGTTTTACCTATGACAATCCATAAAGACTTCCCACTAGGCTTAAACACGTATTTTTTAACACGTTTTTCTTCAACAGCTTTAATTGCTCGCAAAAATAATTCACCATATTTTAAAACAAACTTTTCTAATAAATCTTCAGATAAAACCCCCTTTTCCTCAAGTTCTTTAAAAAGTGAATCCTCTTTCCACACTTCTACAGCACTCCCAGAAACTGCATCACAACTTATAATTTAGTTCTCACATAATAGTAGTGAAATGGTAAAAATAAGAATTATTCCAAATCTTCCAGCTCTTCAAATACAATTAAAAAATGAAAAAATACTTTGCATAGCAGATTTACACATAGGATTTGAAAAAGAACTAGAAAAATCAGGAATCAAAATACCACCTCAAACACCTAGCATCTTAAAATCCATCCAACAACTGTTGGAAAAAATAAGTCCATCAAAATTAATTATACTTGGAGATGTAAAGCACGAAATTACAACTCCCCGATACCAAGAAGTTATCGATGTATACGACTTTCTTGTAACCCTCTCCAAGAAGGTCCAAACAGAGATAGTACCAGGGAATCACGACGGGCAAATAGAGGCTATAGTTCCGCCCGAAGTAAAAGTACATTCACCCAGAGGTATCGTTATAAAAGAAGAAAAGGAAGTTGTCGGTCTTATACATGGTCATGCGTGGCCAGATGTAAAACTTCTAGGGGCACACTACTTAATTATGGCTCACATACACCCATTAATCCAGTTAACTACTGGGACAGGATTTAAGGTAACATATCCAATATGGATTAAAGCAACCTGGAATGCAAATTGTATAGCAAGAGCCTACTTGAAGTACGTTAAAATAAAAACAACAGAGAATCCTGTTCAGCAAATCAAAGAATTATTTGGAATAGAGGTTTCAGAGACAAAAATCATAATTATGCCAGCATACAACAAAATGTTAGGAGGAATTCCAATAAACACTACACAAAAACTACTTGGTCCCCTACTTAAAACAAACTGCGTACTTCCTTCAAATATGGAAATATACCTATTAGATGGGACATATCTTGGAAAATTAGCCTCATTAAAAAACGAATGAATAACAATTATGTCCTATTTTGTTAATAACATGGTTCAAAACTTTATAAACGTGTAAATCGCCTAAAAAGTTCTGTGCGGCAAAACACTTAATGACAAATAACTTGTTCATACCTATGTTACGTAACAGTTAAATCACATTAACCTACTGATATTAGGGCTTTTAACTTCCATGAGGGATAAGCATGAAAACCGATGTAGTAATAGTGGGAGCAGGACCTGCAGGTATGTTCGCAGCTCACGAATTAGCGGCAAAATCGAATCTAAAAATCACGGTAATTGACTGGGGGCCCGATGTACCAAAAAGAAAATGTCCAGTCATAATGTACTCTTACTGTAGTAAATGTAAACCATGTAAAATAATGTGTGGTGTAGGTGGAGCTGGAACACTTTCAAGCGGCCTTTTAAATCTTAGACCCGACATCGGAGGTAATCTCAAAGAGTTTGTGAGTGATAACGAAGCGTGGAAACTTGTAAAAGAAGTAGATGAAGTATTTGTAAAATACGGGGCCCCCCAAGAGATATATAGAGCAAACACCGACCAAGTAGAAAGCCTCATGAGAAAAGCTGCAGCCGTGGGAATAGAGTTCGTCCCCATACCGCAAAGACACATAGGTACAGACAACGCTCCAAAAGTAATTACAAAATTCAAAAAGGCGCTAGAACAAGCTGGTGTAAAATTCATACTCGAAACAAAAGTCACAAAAATCAATAAAAGCGAAATAGAACTCGAAAACGGGCAAAAAATACAAGCAAAATATATAATTGTAGCTCCGGGAAGAATCGGGGCCAAATGGCTTCAAGAACAAGCAAAAAAACTCGGAATAAAAACACATCCTCAACCAATAGACGTAGGAGTAAGAGTGGAAGTTCCAGCAGTCGTAATGGAACCAATAATAAAAATAGCTAGAGATCCAAAATTCCGAGTTTACACGAAAACCTTTGACGACCTTACACGCGTGTTTTGCGTTAACTATCAAGGTTTCGTCGTTCAAGAAGTTTACGGAGATATTGTTGGAGTCAATGGACACACTCTATTAAAACAGAAATCTGGAAACGCAAATTTCGCGTTCTTAGTTCGAGTTGAACTAACCGAGCCACTTGAAGACACAACCGCATACGGTTATTCCATAGCTAAACTAGCAACCACCATAGGTGGAGGAAAACCCATCCTTCAAAGATTAGGGGACCTAAAAAAGGGTAGACGGTCCACATGGTCACGAATTGACCGAAGCAACGTAAAGCCAACATTAAGAGATGTAACGCCCGGTGATGTAGCTATGGCCCTACCTCACAGAATCGTCACCGATATACTGGAAGGACTTGAAAAACTTGACCATGTAATACCTGGAGTTGCCAGCTCGTCCACGCTCATTTACGCTCCAGAGATCAAATTTTACGCCAACAGAATTGAAGTTAACAAAAATCTTGAAACCAGCGTAGAAAACATTTTTGTCGCAGGAGATGGCGCAGGACTTTCCAGGGGAATAGTTGTAGCAGCAGCAACCGGAATTTTAGCCGCAAGAGGAGTACTAAAAAAGGAAGGAGTAGTGTAAAAACAACAAAAACGTTCATTTTTCCTAAAAACAAAGAATTCTTACACAACTCGACATTAAAAGATATCTTTCTTTGCTAAAGCTTAAATGTTAGTCAACAGAAATAAATTTAGGTCAGAACTATCTGATGTAATTTCGACAATTTCCATGTCTATACCGGGTCAGACACATAAGCAATCAATCAAATATGCTATTTACCTAGAGTAAACATAATAATATTAGGGGCCGTGGTCTAGAGCTCGATGATTTCCTCCCATCGAGCGGAGAACTTGGTATGATGGCGGCTTCGGGAGCCGTTGGTCCCGGGTTCAAATCCCGGCGGCCCCACCAAGCTATACTTCAACACCTGATGTCGATAAATGTGTTAATGCCATTTTAAATCAAATTTAAATCGTAAAGCTCTGATAACTGGTAAAGTGGTAGTTGTCAAATATTAAGCTCATGTTTCCGCGAAAATTGTCCGAGAACAGCGATAACTTGAAAAATTAATAGCCGAAATTTGCAATGAAAGTTTTATCACATCATTATCATTTTCGACAGACGCCTTAATAATCGAAAAACTTATGTGACTGGCAGCATTTAACTTCAAACATGAGTATTTCTAATATTGTTAAGGAAAGACTTGCAAGAAGGATTGCTGGGGAAATATCTCTTTCAGACGACCCCGGCAAGACAATGCGCAAGTGGAGAGAAATGTTTCATATCCCACAGGTTATCCTAGCAGAGAAACTCGGCGTTTCTCCTTCAGTTATAAGTGATTATGAAAGTGGAAGACGAAAGTCTCCTGGTGCTAAAACTGTTAAACGATTTGTTGACGTTCTTTTAACTATCGATGAAGAAAACGGTGGCCAGATTATTTCAGCATTTGGACGGCTAATGGGTGTAGAAATTCCAACAGATATTATTCTTGACATCAGAGATTTTCCCTCTCCTATTGTAATCACTCATTTCTTTAAGATGATAGGTGCTCAGCCTGTTGCATGCAAAGAACTATCTGAACAAGAAATCTACGGATACACGGTCATCGACGGTGGACTTGCGATGAGAGAACTTTCCGGTGAAGCTTTTGACAAACTTTTTAAAGCATCTATCCAACGGGCATTAATATTTACTAATATAAGCACAGGTAGACTCCCTTTAATCGCCATGAGAAGCAGTCAGGGGAAACCAAGTTTAATAATCTTGCACGGTGTTAAGAAAATAGACCCGACAGTTATTGAACTAGCAAGGAAGGAAAGAATTCTTCTCGCCGCATCTCACATTGAAGATATTGAAACACTTATCCAAAAACTTAGGAAACTAAGTTTCAATTACGCATAGTTTATGTAGTTATAGGATTGCAGTTTAGTTTGCAGTTCTTAATCTCTCTGAAAGATAATGTAACAGTTTTTAAGCGTGTTGAGAATCACCATTAGTATGTTCTAACATCGGTGGTTAATATGGGCGAGAAATTTGATTTTTCGTTCCGGGTGCTATCAGCTATATCTAGTCCATTAAGGGTTGAGATTCTTAAACTTCTCAGCAGAAGAAAGTTTCGTTCTTTTACGGAAATAATGTATGAACTTGGTATGACACCGAAAACGGACGCAGGTAAGTTTGCATATCATTTAAACCAACTTAAAGAAGCTAATCTTGTGTTATCTGACGAGAAAACTGGTAAATACTTCTTATCTCCATTGGGAGAGAGAGTAGTTGATTTTCTATGGCTTTTAGAAGATTTTGGACGTAGGGAATTTGGGGAAATATTTGTTAGGACATCAAAACTAAAAATAGAGCGATTTGATAGAAGTAAAATAGCTGAAGCATTGAAAAGGGAAGCAGGAGTACCTCAAGACTTAGCAGAAGAAATAGCGAGAGAAGCCGAAGAAAGGTTATTTAAGTTAAAAGTAAAATATTTGACTTCGCCGTTAATAAGAGAGTTTGTAAATGCTATCTTACTCGAAAAGGGATTCGAAGAGTATCGTCATTCATTAACCCGTTTAGGGCTTCCAGTATATGATGTTTCCCAACTCATAAAAACCGCCGGTGAAAGAACGTTATTTCCAACTCCAGAATTGACTAGAGGACTTGCAGGGGATTCTGTATTTGAACAATACCTTTTACTAAAGATTTTACCGAGAAAAATAGCGGATGCACATTTATCTGGAAAAATACATATCCCTCAGGCAAATTATTGGATATTAAAACCCTATGGCATTCAACATAATCTCGCGTTTCTATTAAATGAAAAAATATCCTTTAATGGTGCTGAAAACATTTTTAACCCTTTGATTCCGCCTGAAGATGTCAATGATGTTCCACTATATTTATATAATCTTCTTACATTGTTTGATACACATTTCTCTTCTGCTCAGTCAATTGATTTCTTTAATATTTTTCTGGCTCCATTTTTCAAATCTACAAGCTATGAAAAAACTAAAATCATTTTAAAAAAGATTATAGAACTTTTGAACATGGTAGAGAGAAAAACCATTATCACGTTTAATTTAGAATTTTCTATTCCAAAATTTTTAGAAAGCGAGCCAGCTATAAGTTTTAAGGGAAGAGAAAATGGTACGTATGGCGAATACGAAAACGAGTCGAAGAACATTTTAAGAGCGTTGATAGAGATCTTTAAGGAAAAGAGTAGTAACAACTTGCCCTACATTCAGCCGCAGCTTATTTTTAAGATCCGTGATGTAGATAAATACTCGGAAGAGTTCAACAAAATATTAGAGCTTTCCTTAGAAACAGGGCAACCTTCTTTTGCCAACTTGACATTAGATTGGCAACTACCCAACACTAACTATAGCGCAACAATTCACAGACTTGACACTAGTTTTAAAGGAAACTGGAAAACCGATACCATTGGAACAGGTTACATGGATTGGATAGCCATAAACATGGTTAGGATCGCCATTATGGCAAAAGGAGATGATGATAGATTCTTTGAAGGGCTTAACGATGCAATAAACTGTGCGGTACAAGCTTTCCTCATTAAAAGGGAAGAGATCCGTAAAAGAGCTTCATCAAACAGACTGCTACCATTATTAAACCTTAAGATTAACGGAACCCCCTACTTCGTGGAAGAAGCAGCATCCTACTCAATATGCTACACTGGTTTACCTGAAGCAATTCAAATTCATACATCATCTCACTTTAATGAAGAGATCGCTATAGATTTCTTAACCAAAATACTGAGAAATTCTGATGAATTGATCAGAAAAATATCGGAAGAAGAGAGCCTTAGACTTAATATTATGGAAACACCCGATATAAAGCCTTCATTTAGGTTTTTAAAATTGGATAGGGCAATTTTTCAAAATTACAAAGATGCAATACCATCTTTATACTCCACTGGTGTAATCCCAACGGGGATCAAACTCCCTGTTTCCGAGAAAGCAAGGTTAGTAGGTAAGGTCAATGCCTATTTCAAAGGCGGGCAAATATTCAACATTAACCTAGATAAAGAGTTAAAAAGTCTTAGTCTCAGCGAAATTGGAAAACTTACAAGTATGATTCTAGCTAGTAATGTAGGTTTCTTTACCTATACTAGAAGTTCGACATATTGTTTAAATTGCAAAAATTTATTCAAGGGAATCTTAAAGACCTGCCCAGCATGTAGCCAAAACACTGAGAGAATGATGTATAATACAAGACTAACTGGAGCTTATGTGTGCATTCATGCAGGAAAAATTGAGCAAGATATCCTAGATTTCTTAACTAGAAGCAGATTGATAAAATAGTCTTCCAATTATTGGTCTTTTACCGTTGTCTGAATTAACTCTGTAGAGACGATTTTAATTATTCTTCTATGGCTCCCAGAACTAGCGCTAAAAGCGCCATTCTAAGAAGAAGACCGTAATATGTTTGCTTAAAGTACCTAGCATATGGTGTTTGATCAACTGCAAAATCAATTTCTTCAACTCTTGGAAGCGGGTGAAGTATAACAAGATCTTCCTTTGCTTCCTTAAGAGTCTCTAACGTAATTTTATAGGAACCCCGTACCTTTTCATACTCTGCTGGATCGGAGAACCTCTCTTTTTGGATTCTAGTTACATAAAGTACATCAACATCCGAAATAACATCTGTTATTTTTGTATATTCGTGATAAGTTACGTTCCTCTCTTTTAAATCGTGTAAAACGTTTTCTCTCATTTTTAATGGCTCTGGTGAAACGAAATACAAATCCACATCATACAGGGAGAGAGCGTACGCAAGGGAGTGAACGGTTCTTCCATATTTTAAATCACCAACTAGTGCTATTTTTAGACCATCAATTCGTCCTTTTTCACTTTTAATTGTCAGCAGATCTAGAAGTGCTTGTGTTGGATGTTCTTCAGCGCCACTACCAGCATTAATAACGGGTACGGTGGCTACTTCAGCGGCAAATTTAGCAGCACCTTCTAATGAATGTCTGAGAACAATGACATCACAATAGTTTTCTACAACACGTATAGTATCGCTAAGATTTTCTCCTTTTGCTACGCTTGAACCTTCTGCGCTAGAGAAACCTATGCATTCCCCTCCAAGTTTCTTCATAGCAGCCTCAAATGAAAGCCTAGTTCTAGTTGACGGTTCAAAGAAAAGAGTTGCCATTATTTTACCTTTAAGTAAGTCGCTCCCTGTTTTAACGTATTTCTCCATTTCCTCGGAAACTTTAAGAATATAGTCGATTTCTTCACGTGTAAAGTCTTTAATGGATACTATATCACGACCCTTAAATTTCATTTAACCACCACTGCTACATTTCTAAGGAAATTATTATTAACTTTTTTACCAACAATCTTGTGTAAAGGAGGTAAATAAATGAACGAGTCAGAACTTCGAGTACAAAAAATAAAAGATGGAACAGTAATAGACCATATCACACAGGGTAATGCGCTTAACGTATTAAGAATTCTGGGAATAACTGGGAAGGAGGGAAACGTAGTTAGTATAGCTATGAACGTTCCAAGCAAAAAGCTGGGTAAAAAAGATATTGTAAAAATCGAGGGCAGAGAACTTAATCCAAGGGAAGTTAACATGATCGCATTAATAGCACCAAAAGCAACAATTAATATCATAAGAAATTACCAAGTAATTGAGAAAAGAAAAGTTAAGCTCCCAAAAGTTATAAAGGGAATAGTGAAATGTATCAATCCAATGTGTGTATCAAACAATCCTAGAGAACCTATAGAGCCAGTATTCACAGTAATGGATGAGCATCCCATAAAGTTACGTTGTCAATATTGTGGAATGGTTATGACGCACGAAGATATTGAAAAACAATTTTAAATTAAGTTTATAAACCTCATATGTAAAATATTCCCGCCGTAAAAAGAGATGGTGAAAATGGAAATAGCGGTTATAGCGGACCAAGACACTGCTATTGGATTTAAATTAGCGGGCGTTGGACTAATTTATCCTGTTACATCAGTAGAAGAGGCTCGAAGAACATTAGAAAGATTATCAAAGCGAGACGACATAGGGACAATAATAATAACTGAGAGAATAGCTGACGGTTTAAGAGATATTATAAAAGAACTTTATAAGAAAACTTCACTAATTATTGTAGAAATTCCAGACAAGCATGGGCCAATAGAAAGAGAAGTAGATCCAATTCGTGAATTAATAAGAACAACACTAGGAGTGGAAATTAAGTTTAAGAAAACCAAAGAATAAAACTTGGAATTAAAATATCTAATAGGTGTTTAAAATGGAAAAAGTAGGTATTATATCGAGAATTGCTGGACCACTTGTAGAAGCAGAGGGCTTAACAGGAGTAAAAATGTATGAGGTTTGTCGAGTCGGTAATGAGGAGTTAATAGGAGAAGTCATAAGAGTAATCGGAGATAAAGCTTACATACAAGTATATGAGGAAACTACAGGAATAAAACCTGGAGAAAAAGTTATAGCAACAGGGTCTCCATTATCCGTTGAACTTGGACCAGGATTAATAGGTCAAATATTTGATGGAATCCAACGACCACTACCAAAAATCAAAGAAGAAACTGGAGATTTTATAAAAAGAGGAGTAAAAACAGAAGCATTACCAAGAGATAAAAGGTGGCGCTTCAAACCGCAGATAAAGCTTGGAGAAAAAGTAGTTGAAGGAGACATAATAGGTGAAATACCTGAAACAACACTAGTAACACATAAAGTAATGGTTCCGATTGGAATCAGTGGAGAACTTACATGGATAGCACCAGAAGGAGAATACGCAGTAGAGGAAGTAATAGCAAAAGTAAGAACACCTCTGGGTGAAGAAAAAGAAATAATAATGTTACAAAGATGGCCTGTTAGAAGAGCAAGACCAATAAAAAATAAACTACCAACCAAAGTACCATTAATAACCGGGCAAAGAATAATAGACACCTTATTCCCACAAGCAAAAGGAGGAACAGCAGCAATACCAGGAGGCTTCGGCACCGGTAAAACAGTTATGCTACATCAACTCGCTAAATGGGCAGACACCGACATTATAGTTTACATTGGATGCGGCGAAAGAGGAAATGAAATGACAGAAGTATTAGAAGACTTTCCAAAGCTAAAAGACCCAAGAACAGGAGAACCGCTAATGAACAGAACTATACTCATAGCAAATACAAGCAACATGCCTGTCGCAGCACGCGAAGCATCGATCTACACTGGAATAACCCTTGCCGAATATTACAGAGACATGGGATATGATGTAGCTTTAATGGCAGATTCTACATCAAGATGGGCAGAAGCATTAAGAGAAATATCAGGTAGACTTGAAGAAATGCCTGGAGAAGAAGGCTATCCAGCATATCTAGCATCTAGATTAGCCGAATTCTACGAAAGAGCCGGAAGAGTAGAAACCATAGGATCAAAACCAAGAATAGGATCAGTTACTGTTTGTGGCGCAGTGTCTCCACCTGGCGGAGACTTTTCCGAACCAGTAACCGTAAACACTCTTAGAATTGTTAAAGTTTTCTGGGCTTTAGACAAGGACTTGGCTTCTAGAAGACACTTCCCAGCAATTAACTGGTTAACTAGTTACTCACTATACCTAGAAAACCTAGAAAAATGGTACAAGGAATACATCGCTGAAGACTGGGTAGAGCTTAGAAGAACTGCTATGTGGCTTCTGCAAAGAGAAGAAGAGCTTAGAGAAATAGTTCAACTTGTAGGTCCAGATGCGTTACCTGAAAGTGAGAGAGTCATTCTTGAAGCAGCAAGAATGATAAGAGAAGACTACCTCCAGCAAAGCGCTCTGCATCCGATAGACACGTACTGCCCTTTGGACAAAGCCTACAGAATGCTGAAAATAATCATAAGGTTCTACGAAAGGGCAAAAGAAGTAATTGATCGAGGAGTTCCCATGGAAAAAGTAACAAGTCTACCAGTTCGTGAAAGAATAGCAAGATTAAAAATAGTACCATTAGACCAGGTAAATGAGGTCTTCAGTGAGGTGGAGAAGCAATTAGAAAAGGAATTTGACGAGCTCCTACAATTAGTACCAGCTTAAACATCAACAATTTTGAATATTTCTTCTCTCCTATTTTCATCTAACTTAGTTCAATATTAACTTTGAAGAACCCCTTTAATTTTATCACAAAGTGTAAAACGTGCGTGTAAAATCATGGAAATGAAATCGGTAGCAAAATTTTACGATGAAGTATCAAATCTTTATGATGGGCCAGATGATCTGTTCGACCAACATATGTATAAAGAGTATGAAAAGGAAATAAATTCTCTCAATTTTTCTAATAAAATTGTTTTGGACATTGGAACAGGAACTGGCTGGCCAGCACTAGAAATATCCAGACAGAAAAATTCTAGAATAATTGGTCTTGATGTCTCTCCAGGAATGATCAAAATTGCAAAAGACAAAAATACCCCTTTTTCTCAAAATTTGGTTAATTTGGCTAATTGCTCTATTAAAGTGTAAAACGTGATTTAAAACTCCGCCCAGACATGTTGCCGCATCAAAAATTTTACATCTGAAAGGTAAATTCTCTGCGGATGCTAGGACAAAGTCTACATTTCTAATGTTGTTTCTCTTCTTTTTGTCTTTTGCAATTTTGATCATTCCTGGAGAGACATCAAGACCAATTATTCTAGAATTTTTCTGTCTGGATATTTCTAGTGCTGGCCAGCCAGTTCCTGTTCCAATG
>JAUQZC010000098.1 GCA_030587435.1 Candidatus Baldrarchaeota archaeon
ATGTAAACAAGCCCATAATCGCCTACGCGACGATTCCAAGCGAAAAAATAGTGAAAGTCTCAGCAAGAGCCCTAGATCCGCTGATAGAAAAGGGACTAGATCTAGGCGAAATAATGCGGATAGCTGCTGAAAAATGCTCTGGGAGAGGAGGAGGCCATAACATAGCCGCTGGCGCTCAGATACCAATAGAGCAGGTTGAAACATTCATTAAACTTGTTGACGTAATGGTTAAGGAGCAGCTAGGGAAAGTTGAAGATAGAGGCAAAAATAGTTCTTGAATATGAGAATGAAAGACGAGCGAAATCTATTGCGGAGGCTGTTTCACCCGACAATATGGAGTGTTCGGAACTTTCAATTAAAACGTATAGTGAGGGCTGTCTGGTTATTACTGCTATAAGGTGTAGAAAAATTGGAACCTTCATAACTACTGTTGATGATTTGCTGCGTTGTGTAGTTGTGGCTGAGAAGACTACTGATTTGGTTGGAAAAAGAGAATAATTCGATTCTGAAGCTGAATATTACAGAATATTATTCTGAAATCACAAGCTATGCTAATATTAGGTGAACTCATGAAAACGCAGCACAGAAACGTTCTCTTCGGAATCCCTCAAATTCACGAGAGAAAGCGTATAGCTGAAGTTGTCCTTAGCTACAAAATGCCCGCGGTAGAGCTAAGACCCGTATACATACAGAGACTTTTAGGGAAAATACTTGACGCGGGAGCAGACATCTTAACTGCCAATCGTTCCATTGCTGGTGAAAAGGTCAACATGACCCTCTTCGTTGAGCTTGATGAAACGAACGTGTCCGCCAAGGAAATTGAAAAAAGGCTTAAAAAGCTGGAATTTTTATCTGAAGTTTCTGTTTTTGAGCCTAGACTTATCCTTTTTGATATAGTCCACTTCCCATTAACAAACGGTCTAGAAAGAGTCTGCATAATCTCAGCTAAGGCGCTTGCCCAAATGCAGGAAGAAATGATGAATATGCTGGGCTCAGGAGCATTCACCATTCTCTGGCGTATGGGACTAGAAATGGGGAAAAACTTCCTCAAAATAATAAGAAGCCTTACCTCAGAGAAAAAACTTGAGAAAAAAGACATGCTTGAAGCCTTCAAGCAGCTCTACCAAGCCAGAGGATGGGGAATAATAGAGTATGCAAATGTAAACTTGAAACAAGAATCCGGGAAAATTCGCATACACCATTCCATAGCCGAAAACGTCAAGAGAAAGCATAATAGACCAATTTGCTATTACACAAAGGGCTGCCTAACCGCTTTCCTTAAAGAAATCTTCCAGCATAAACCCTTACATATAGAAGAGACCAAATGCATGGCTATGGGCGACAAATTCTGCGAATTCGAATTCAGATAATTATACCCTACTGCTCTTGAGGAAACATCGAATGCAAATTGATGGTGCGGCCGCCGGGATTTGAACCCGGGTCATCGGCTCGGGAGGCCGGCGTCCTACCAGGCTAGACTACGGCCGCGTAACACCCAGTAAAGATACACAATATCAAATATATCATAATTGCTTTAGCTAGGATAGAAAATTCTTTCACAATTTTTATAAAAATTAATGGAAACTTAAGTTCTACTGTAGGTGAAATACATGAAAAAGGGATTGATATTACTGCTGGTGATCATGCTTTTTCTTCCGATGCTTCTAGTATATCCATACCCAGTTAAGGTAGAAGATTCCGATAATAATGTTGTATTCAAATGTAGAGATCGTAGTTCTTCGCGATGGAGCCGTTAATTTATTAATTGCAATAGTTGTACCTGACTCTCCACTAGCGGATATTTACAGAAGAACCTTCGGAGTTTCAGAGGTTAACACTGGAGAGGAAATGCAAATACCCTATGAAGTAAAGTTAAAACCAAAGCTTGAATTAGACGGGGAGGTTTTGGATGGATCTATCTCCTCAGATGCAGCTATAACTGTCCGTAAAGACTTTTACGAGGCAATTTCTCGCGATTTCGAATGTTCGCTTGGTCTTAAGATAAACATAATTGACTCCAAATAATGCCGAGAAGCTCATCTGGTGAATGTAAGATATATAAGATATACTTTATAATGCATCGTTTCGCCTAACACCCCTAACAGATGGCACCTACACAATTGAGTATTACAGTAAAGACAAAGCGGGAACCCAGAAACAATATACACACACCTTAATGTAACACTATTTTCATGGAACTACGTCTTCAAGGATTCCTACGGGAGAGGAGCCATCCTCAAAATAAACCTCGTTCACAAATTCTTCCAGTTCATAACGCCAGATAGAGATTACAACATAAGAAAGGCTACGTACATGAGACAGTATGGAAGAGTAAACAAAATACAGTATTACGATGAAAAATTACGTAATTACCCTAGCAGTCAACACTCAATTAGACCTCTGCATAGTTGCGGCATGGGATCAACAAACAGGCAAACATTATCTTCTAATCGACAAAGCAGGAATAGAATACCAACATGTCGAAGTAAGTCTAAAAAACTCCCTTTTTTAAAAGCAAATTACAAAATTCAAACAAACTTGTCCTAATTAGTTGTGGCGCCGCCGGTCGGACTTGAACTAAAGACGGCTGGAGATATCCCCCGCAAATCCTCCTTTTTTCCTTATTTTATTTGATATTTACCTTTTTCCAGTAATGTGATGAATAAGTGTAGTGTTCCGCGCGGGCCTTAAAGGCTTGGAAAATTATCCAAAAGCAACTGTGGCTTTAACAAATGTTTTGCTGCTGCTCTGGTTCGGGTCTGCCACGTACGGTATGTCTGCATTGAAG
>JAUQZC010000120.1 GCA_030587435.1 Candidatus Baldrarchaeota archaeon
ATATTAGTGCATATTTTGATTTAGGGACTGGATGGAAACTTGGTTTAAGAATTTACTTAACTAAGCCGTATAAGATGTTGATATGATAACCATACTTAGCTTTAACAATAAATAAATTTGCTATTTATTGTTAAATTGGATGTTAAGTATTTTGCCCTATGTTTTACGAAGTTTTGAGGAACATAAGCTTAAAATAGTTAAAGGGGTGTCAAAGCATCGGAATTTAAACTTTATAACAGTGCTATGAATCATTTCCGCAATGTTTTTCGATGCTTCTCTTATCTTCTTCATTTACTCTTTCAAATGTTAAATGCGTTCCGTTTGGAAACAGTATGTGTAGGTAACCGTACATAGATATGAGATGCTATTGTATCCACATGTTTCGTTAAGATATCCAAACCATTTAGCATAAAAGTTATGTTATTGTGGATAAACAGCAAATAAAGTATACGTGTATTTTGTAGTATCGTGATTGTTAGAATAATGGCTTTTACGGTAATTTTGTTATTATTCTCCTATGTTAAAATATTGTTTCAAGGTTTATTTACGCTTTTCTCATTTGTTTTACTTTTGTTTTGTTCCTTTACTGGTTTTTGCTTTGAGACTGACGGTTGTTTAATAAAATTCTCACCTGTGGTGTGGTTAGCTGCGGGTTTATAACGGTGAAGTTCGTAGTATAAGCAGTGGTGGTTAGGTTGGAGTGTTTGGTGGCAGGTGTGGGATTGCAGCCATCGCCTATATCCGCTCTTATTGACTGTTTGGCTTCTATTGTTCCTAGGGGTAAACTGGATTTTGTTGAGCTGATTGCTACGAGTAGTGAGCGCTGTTTAGATTCCGCTTATCTCATTAAGTTTGATGTTGAAGGTAGATTGGATGCGCGTGTAAATGTTCATGTGCTTTCCGGCGAAGATGTTAAAAGTTTTGAGGATGTTGCTGAGTTCTTAAAGGTTTCAGGTAGAATTATCAGATATTATGTTGAGAGGGGCGTTGATGTTTATGTTTCTGTTAGTGGTGGACGTAAAGACTCTGTATCTTCCTTAATTTTTTTGGGTTCTCTTTTCGGAGCGAAAAGAGCTTTCCACATAATTACCGAGGGTATTTCCTATCTGAATGAGCTGTGGTTTCAAGTGTATCAGCATCTAAAAGGTTTTCACCGTTTTCCTCAAGAGGAAAAACAGCAAAAATACAATGCGTATAAGGATCTTATAAATGAGGTTCTTCACCCTTCAAAAGAAGCTGTCAACCTTGTTGAGGTTCCTCTACTACCCGTGACAAACTCTTTCAGAAAAAATCTACATATTACTCTTAAAGGTATTAGTTCTGGTGAAGTTTCAACTAAAAGTGAAGAGATAATTTCTGTTCTTAGGAAAATGGGTTATGTTGAATTCAAAGAAAAAACTGCTTTTTTAACTAGGCTTGGAAAACTTCTCTTAGATTTACTGGAGGGATAAATATGGGAACTTTTCACTTTGTAACCTTAGGTTACAGTCCCGGTGTAGTTACATGTCCACTATACATTTTAAGCAAGTATATGGCTAAAGAAATGCCAGGCGGCGTACAGAAAGTTTTAATATTTACCCCAAGCGAACTACGTGAAAAGACGTTGGGCAAATTTGTCGAAGAAAGCAAGTCTATTAAGAAACCAACCTTTTTCATCAAAAATAATGACGTTACTAAGAGATATTTGCATTTATCTATTCCAGAAATCGCTGAGAGGGTGTTAAGCGAATATGTAGATGTAAAAGAGGATATAGAAATCATATATTTGCCAGATAAAGTTAATGTAAGTCGAATGCTTCCGATTTTCGCTGAACACTTTGCAGAGCACTGGAAGCATAGAAATAATGTATGGGTTAACCCTGCAGGCGGAACCGTACCTATGTCTATCGCAATAATGTTCATGGCGCAGCTTTACGCTGCAGCTGGAAAAATATACTACACATATGCTCATCCAGGCAGTGAAAGATATTTAATCCCACCTGATAACTGGAAGGAACACTTTGAACTTACAATGCTACCTATTTTCCCAACGTTCTTACATAGAGCTTACATTTTAACCCTACAACACGTTAGAAAAGCTAGAAGTAAAGAAGAGATACTGTCTTTTTTAAGGGCTAACAACGAGGAAGTTGACGATAACAGGTTACGCTGGATGCTTTTACGACTAGAATCCTATGGCTACATCGAGAAAACACAGAGAAAAGTTGTTTTAAGCAGCAGAGGACAAGAAGTCCTAAAGGTGATCGATAAAATAGCTAAACTTTTCCCTAGGGGCTAAAAATGGTTAGGTTTTTCGTCGTTTATGATATCAGTGAACACGATGTTCGCAGGGAACTTAGAGAAACCTTGAAGAACTGGGGAGGCATATGGCTTCAATACAGTGTCTTCGAATTAGATCTGCCTAAAGATGAAATTGAAACATTGGTTAAGATCGTCAGAAGAATTTTAAGGAAAGGTACTGGGGAAGTCCGCTTCGTTTTCCCATGCAAATCTTGCTACGAGAAAATTGAACATATATCTACACGAATAAGTGATTTGATGGAATGGGATATAATATGAGCGAAGTATGGATATGCTTCCTCGGAGTAACTCCACAAGCCATATATAACACTATTTGGGCAGCAGTATCCAAAAACATGTGCAAACCAGTAAAATTTCATTTCATCGCATCAAAAGAAGCAATAAAACACCGCAGCACTATTGAGAAAAAGGTTAAAGCCATCTGCCAAGAATTCTTAAACATAACACCAGAAATAAAGTTCCATATAGTTGATGAACAAGATTTAGAGGAAATCTTTAAAGTTCCACGTGAAATAGCTAGGCAAGAAAAGGAAAAGGGCAACAATGCGGTAATTGATGTTACTCCTGGAAGAAAATACATGTCAATTGCATCGCTACTAGCAGCCCTTGACTGCGACGCAGAAAAAATTCTATACCTCCATTTAAAGGGCCCCTCTTATCAAGGAAAAGATTACCCCTTGATACCCTATCCTTTACAGGAGTTGAGGGATCTCAAAAATGAATTTGGAAGATAGGTTTGAAAAATTTCTTATCTGTGAAGATGAGCTTCAAGTAGTTTTAAACGAACTTTATAAAGAATCGGAGAAATTTGAAATCATGTTGCCTTTTACGCTTCGTGAACCTGCTCTTGAAATAAACTTTGAGACCCTTGAAATTAAAATAAATGTTGGGAAAAATGACTTTCAACTTCCCGTAAAAACCGCAAAAAAAGTTAAGAGCGAAATATCTAATTACGGAGATGTTCTCGACGCGCTTTTCTCCGCAGGAATACTAAAACCTGAAAATGAAGACGAAATCATAAATTTTTTGAAGAATAAAATGACGGAAGCTGAAAAGTTTACTTCTTCGCCAAGGCCCTTTGCTATAGCTTTTGACACTAACTGCTTTATGCTTAAAGTACCTTCAAACCTTTTAAAAAAGGAACTTAGAAAAATTCCTTGCGTATATTCGGAACTGGTTTTAGAGGAACTTGGGCTGCTTGCTCAACATAAACTTAACGGAATTATTGAACATTTAAAACAACTATATCCAAGCTCAGCCCATGAACTCTCTTTTTTACGGCACTGTGAAACTAGAATTGCTAGAAGAGCAAAAATGGGTATAGCTGAGGTCAACAAGCTTCAAATAGAACATGCTGGCAAAACAATAGGAGCCAAACCCCCAAACAACTTTTCAACACTGAGTAGCATTGAGAGAGATAATCAAATTATAGAAAGCTACGTAAACTACCAGGAAGAAAGAAAAGTTGAGCTTATCTTCTTAACTACAGACAACAATGCAAATATTCGCGCAGCTACAAAAGGACTAGCAACATTTTACATAAAACAGCCAACAAACCTATCAAATATCAAAATAAACTATAAATCCTTAACAAAACTATTTTACACCCTATCAGTAATGTTCGGCTACATCAAGCTTAGAACAGGATTCACAACCACACTAATTTATAGTACATGGCCTGGAAAAACTTTCAACGAATGGAAAAACAACCTAATGAAAATCCTAATACCAAAAGACACCAAAGCAACTCAAAACATAAGGAAACATTTAGCAGTTTTAAGAACATAAGTGAGAAACATGATAAGAGGCTACAGCGAAAAAGCAAAAACCCCCTTAAAAATAATTCTTAACGTTAGAGACATATACTCCTACCTTTACTGTCCAATATGGGCATACATACTAAAAACATACCATTTCAAACAACCCGTAACAAGAAAAATGCTACAGGGAAAAGCACTACACGAACTAAGATACACAACAACAAAATTCTTAATCAAAGGTTTAAATATCCAAAAAGCTATAAAACTTGCAATACAAGAAGTAACTGAAAAATTTAAAGAACTAAAACCATCAGAAATAAAAATTGTGATACAAGACTTCCGCAAAAACTATGAAATCCTTAAACACGTTCCAGAAACATTTGAATACGAAGTTTACTTAAAATCTGAAATACTTGGACTAAAAGGCAGAATAGACATCATAGAGAACGGACATCCCATTGAAATCAAATACACAAACATGAGAACAGGGTTCCCAGAAAAAATTCAACTAACACTTTACGCCCTTCTTCTCGAAGGAAAAACTAAGAAAAACATTGAGTACGGATTTATAGAAAACTGGAAAACCGGAGAAAAAACAAAAATACAATTCACAGAAAAACTGAGAGAAAAAGCTATAAAAATGAGAAACAACGCAATAAAATACTTCTACATAGAAAAAACAAAACACATCAAAAAAGCTAAAGTAAGCATCAGAAAATGTGAAAACTGCGAAATAGAAGAATTCTGCAAAACAATAACCAACCAGTAAGCACACAGCATTATTAAATCACCCAATTTTAACATCTCCACTTTGTGTTCCTATAACTCTAAAATCCTATGAATTCGATTTTGCATAAAACTAGGACATAGCTCTAACTCAAGTTAAGTCAGCCATGAAGATATACGTATATTTTATTGCTGTTTGTCTTCAGTTTACATAGCCTATTTCTTCAAAAGACATAACAACACGGCATAAAACTAATAATACACACTTAACCTTGATAAATCATCCATCAATAAAAATATCGATAAATATACAACTATTAACAATGATGACAATCATTTATATTTTATTTCTAGTGGTAATGTTAATATTTAACGGAAAGCAAACTTTACATAGGTTTCTGGAAAATAAACCTACCAAAAGAAAAATATCCAAAGAGGAAAAGCGAAACACATTGCTGTTTCAAATCTTAATTTAAAACAACAATCGGAAAACACCTATGACCATTTGAGTTGATTGTATCATATTTAAGATTAATATGCCCGTAGATTTTCTATAAGGTTTCTTAGTTCGAAGCATCTACGGTTGTTATAAAATTACCTTACCAACATTTAAAGCAAATCTAAAGCTGTTAAATATGAGAAATGTTGATTCATTTAAACACTTAGTGACAATTAAACTAAAAATTCAATACTAATTTCATTATTTCCTCGGAAGCTAAGTTTGTTTTCGAACCATTAAACACATCAAAATAACGACGTTCAGCTAGTACTCTATGGTGTATTTTATTGAGAACGTTCTTGTAACTTCTGCACCTATGGTTATGGGATGCGCCGCCCCGGTAACTTTTCCTACAATAATTCTGCCACAAATTTCAATTAAATATTTAAATCCACGCTGAATGATTTTACCAGAATAGGAGGAAAACACTGCATCCCCTGTCCCTGCTCCACTTACGGTATATATTTTAATGGGGTGTTCTTCTCCTGGAAGTATTTTCTTCCCACCAAATACATCTATAAGCCCTCCCATGAACCCCGTCTCTTTTCGCAGTCTCAACAATCCAAAGAAAACTTTCTTCTCTTTGGGTTTCGGGAGAATTTGACGAAAGTCTATATTTTCAATCCTTATAGGGAAGTTATGTACATTTCTTATCAAAAAGTAGATACCTGTACCACCTTCAATTATTTGTATATTGTCTAGTTCAACAACCTTTTCTCCTTTGATTTGTATGATACGTACATCACTTGTACTTATTCTAGGTATTTTCTGGCCACAATAAGGACAGTAATTAAAATCTTCACTAACCTCTTTTCCACATCTAGGGCATCGTAGCATGATTTATCTACTTCTCCGGGAAAATTTAAATTTTACTTAGTGCGCGCTAGAACAGCAAGCTTCCGGTGTTATAAGCAGTTCGTTCAAATTTTTCAAACTGGTTTTCACATTCAAAAAATCTTAATTAAAAAAGAACAGCACGTGAAGCTCAGATGTGTGAGTTTTTGGCTGGGTTCAAGGTAGTGATATGCCTTCAACCTATGTTCATCTATCAGGAAGGGATGTTGATAATGCAATTCTAAGGATCTACGGGGAACTTCCTAGGATGAGGGGGAGGAAGGGCTAAGAACTAAGGTTTGTCCTAGGTGCGGGAATGAGAACCCATCTGAAGCTGGTTTCTGTAACAGATGTAGACTTTTTCTAGATGAGAAAATAGCTTTAGAAGTTAAAAAGAAGGAAGAAGAATTTTTGTCAAGGCTTATCGATGAGGAAATTCTGGAGAAATGATTGAGAAAAAGGTTAGAGAGGTTTTAATGGAAATGAGGAGCTGAGACTTGTCTTATTCCGACTAAGGTGGATTATGTTGATGTTTGCATAAGCTTAAGTTAGGTGACATTTTCGGCTAGATCTTTCAGCCACTTCATGAATTCTGTTAAGAATGAGTAAAGCTTTTTCTCGTCTATCTTTTCTATTAGGAGATGTCTTTCCGATCCGAAAGGGAAATTTTTAACACTTAACATGGAAACTTTTTCTCTTAGGTTTCTCCTGTACTTCTTGTAAAGTTCTAGGATGAATCTTAATTTTTCCAATGTCTCCCTTTTCAATTTCTTTAGGTTTATGTTAAATTTGCTAGAGATGAAGTATATGTCTATAAAGTCTCTTTCTTTAAACCCTCTTCTAGTTAGGATTGCTCTAACTTTTTCACACAATATTTCTCTGATGTCGTACACGTTGAAGGGTATGGTTTCTCTATACTCCATGTAGTACGTTGGAAAGAGAAATTCGAGTTCCTTCGATTCCGGGCAAATAGACCTTAATTCAACCTTCTTTACTGGAAATATTATGTTTTCAACGAAATTTATCTGTATTTTAATGAACGTTTCGGTTTCGATTATTGAGGGAAACCATAACTTAAATGTCACGAACTTGTTACCGCCACCAAGCTCCACATATCTTCTGTTACCTTTTTCACATTTGAAGTCTAGACCCCTTTTCTCAGATATTTTTTCGAACAACTTTCCAATTGAATCTATTTTGCTAGATAAAAGTCTTCTAACAGCTTTTTGGCTTAATCCTTTGAAAATCGATTGGTTAAGGAAGGTGAAGTCCAAGTCTACTGAGAACCTATAGTAGCCGAGGTAATATTTTATTAGACAGCTTCCACCTTTAAAAGCAAAGTTTTCTGCAAAATTTGTTTTTGAGAGATCTAGTAAGATTTGATGTAACAGGAGATCTTTCTCAACTAGACTTTTATCTAACTTTAGCCTTTTGCTCACTTCCTCAACAAATTCTTTCATCTTATCATCTCCAAGGTTCCTCTAACTGTCTTTGGATACTTTTCCGAGTATTTGAAGAGTTTTTTCTTGGAAGCTTTACTGACTAGCTCTGAGATATCAAGAACGATTTTCTCCTCAGGTATACCTCTGTACCGCCATAGGTATATGAAGTCTAAAATTGTTTTTTCCAAGTCAGAGTACCTTAACCTGTTTTTTTCCTTTATTCCGAAGAAAAGCGACGGTTTAATCTTTATGAACTTAAACCTGTGACCTGCTACCTTTATCTCGCTAGCTCTGAATATTTTATCGTTTAAGACGAATTCTATCGGGAAGTATTCGTGAGTAACACCATTAAGCCTTAAAGCTGTGTAAAGGCCAAAGTACCAGTTTTTAACTCCTTTGACTTCCATACCTTCAGCAATCAGTTCTAGATGGCTTAAGTCAAGTTTCCCAAGCTTAATCTCCCTTGGAGATTTCACGTAAAAAACTCCTTTGAAAATTCTGACAAGATAATCTCTACTTAGGAGATATCTGACCATATTTTCGTATTTAGCTTCAATCTCTTTACACATACTCTTTAAGGTAGTAGAATCAGTAATCTTTCTATTCTCTACCCACAGTTTTTTCATAAGCAACTCTGCCTTTCTCATATATATCACAATATCACACTTTTTATTACATTATAATATATATGATTATATCACATTATCAAATAAGAAGATTGTGAAAAGGAGTTCTCACCTAAACTTAATAATTGTAGATGTAGAATCAATCTTTAGTTATAATTCCTTAAAATTTCTTTTAGAATGCTATTAATTGTTTGGTTAAGAACCGTTCTGGTTTGCCGTTACTTTTGGAGCATTTAACAACTTTGTAACAGCAAACCTTCCTACCTTCGGTTTCGTTGGGGGGGGTCACGGGAATGGTCTCATCTTATTTGCTCTGCGCCCCTCACCGTTTATTTAGGGAGCATTCCACACATCTCTCTTACGTGAATCCCACATATCGCTCGGAAAGGTGCATCCAAGTTTGTAAACACCAAAATTTGAGATACGAAACATATAAATGTTTTCGAAAGCTTCACTCCATGTTACCGCCCATCAACATAGATTAGCTTCATGTTTATCACATTTTATATTGATTTAATCAGAGTTGTTTTCCCTGAGCCAATAGGGCCATAAATAAAAGTGTTAACCTTATTAGCAATAAAAGAAACCATCTTTTTTCTCTCTTTTTCTCTAAACAAAAGTTTTTCCGGAATATATTTTTGACAATACTTCTGGATAAACTATTAATTTCTTAAACATGAAAACAAGAATGAGATTAAAATCAAGAATAATTTATGCAAGCAGAGAATTCCGTTAGTAGTTTTTAGTCTTTCATAACTGGAATTCGATGAGAATTGAATCATGGAGTTCCCACTTTAGTAATTCTATTGCTTCAGCAAGCACTTGTTCACCATATTCAGCTATTAAATCGCCTACAATGACTTCATCTTCTACAGGAAGACCTTTCTTTAACCTTTCCACTATATCACGACCTGTTGTATTTACTTCTTCACCAAGCATAGTCTTTACCTCTTCAAGTGCCTTTTTCAGATCTCCTTTGTACTTAATTTGAAGACACTTAACATATTCAAGTACTTCTTTCGAAAAATCCTTAATTCGAAAAACAGCAAGGCATGTTTATTAGTGGCTGCAAAGAGTTTTTCTGAGTAGAAAGGATACTCTAAGGTTTCAATTAAATTTATATGAAAGAGTTTTGCGCTGTTTTTAAGTATTATCAAATTATGTTTTCAAGTTTTTACCGAAAAATGAGAAACAGCTTATTTATTTTTATGTGAGTTCTATGTTTACGGCTTGGAACGATGTTAAGAATATCAATTTTTCATATTTATATTGATATATTGCAAAAATGTATCTGTTTATGTACGATATTTTTGTTGTTTACTGTTTTTTATTTTTGAAGAGAGGCAGAAGCAGCTAGAATATATTTTGAAGCACTTAAAAGCACTTTGGATGAAAGTTATGGATTTACCGGTAGAACGCGGCAACCTCCCAAAGATCCTGTGAACGCCGCTTTAAGTTTCGGCTATGTCTGGCTTTACAATATTGTTGCAGAAGAGTTGTGGATGCAGGGATTAGATCTTCGAGTCTCATTCTTGCACGTGCCTTGGAGAAAGAGAACCGGGTTAGCTTTAGATTTGGCGGAGGAATTTAAGCAGCCAATAATAGATATTGTTGTTTCATCGATGTTTAAGTCTAAAATATTCGATATAGAAGAAGATTTTACAAGAGATAGAGGAGTTCTTCTTTCGAGAAAGGGAAGGTCTAAGCTTTTGAAAGCTCTTTATACTAGACTTAATTTTCGGTTTAAACTTAAAGGAGAAACACAAGACCTAAGATCTTGGATTACTACCCAAGTTTCTAAGCTAAAAGACCATTTTCTTAAAAATGTTCTCTACGAACCTTTTATGGTGAATGATGCATGATTATTCATATAGTAACTTCGGATTTTACTTTAAAAGCTAAAAGCAAAAGATACGTAGTTTCATTGAAAGAAAAAGAATACGAATTTCCAGCAATAAAAACCGAGTGCATAATTTTAAACCCTCATGGCAATTTAACCTCTGCCGCGGTAAAACTAGCAGAAGAACATAAAACAACAATAATATTCGTGGATGACAACTTTAAAATTACATACCTCAGTTTTCTAGACGCAGCTAAAGACATAAAATATCTTTTAGGTCAAGTCGAAAGTTTTCTACATAGAAAAGAAGAATACGCAAAAATATTTTCGAAAACCGCTGAAAACTCGCGAAAACAAATTGTAAAATACCTTGATCTAGGCTTTGAAAGCGAAGGAGATTTTTGGAAAGATGAAGAAAAATACATTTAACGTTTAGAGGAAGCCTTCGGACATGAAATACAATACATGGTTAATTTTGCTAGAGCAAGGCTGGTAGCGGAGTGCCTACACTTTTTATTAAAGACAGGACTACACCCGTCGTTAGGTTTTCTCCACGAAGGGGAAGCATCTCTAGCGAAAGATCTAGCATTAGAGCTACAATACAATGTGTGTGATCTTACTGCAGTAAATGTTGTCAAGAAGGGTGGAACCATTAAAAACTTGGTTCAAATGTACCAGAAGAAAATGGAAACCAGCTTTACTCATCCAGTACTTAAAAGACAAACAACGTATCGAGAAGCAATAAAAATACAGGCAAAAACCTTAGCTGCAACGATGATATCTCCAGACATAAAATACAGTCCATTAAGAACCCGCTTATAATACTATAGTCATGTAGTGATGAAGATATAATTGTAGACACGTAAAATTTTAGAAAGTAATTCAAATTGAAGCTAATTTAAGCATCGTTGTATGCTATAATTGTTTTCTTATTTTTGGTGGTATGGGGTTTTCATATATTAGTCCGTATTCCTCTGCTAACTTTTTTACGTGCTTATCGTTCGAAACTATTATTGGGATTTTATGTTCTAAAGCTGTAGCCACCAGTAGGGCGTCTCCTAAAGGTACGTTTTCTTCTGCAGCTATATTGAAACCTGTACTTGAAACATCGATTAAATTTAAGCCAAAAGCTATTATTCTAATTTTCTTAGCTACGTTTTCTCTAGGTCTAACTTTATAGTACCAGTAAAGGGTGTTATATGTTTCAAGTAGAGTCGTTACTGTGACATATAGTTGAATTTTGCCTTTTAGGCCTTTGCTAATTAAGGGCTTAGTGTAAGGTGTTGCAATATGGTTTTCCAAAAGAGCGTAAGACAAAATATCTGCATCGATAAGCCTCACTCTTTAACACCGCCGTAAAGTTCTTTTCCTCTCTCAGCATCGGCTCTCGTCATATCATCACTAGTATAAAGCTTAATTTTATTAAACTCCTTAAACAATTCTTCTCTATTAAATCTCCTTAGAACAATGGTGTCACCGATTTTTTCAACTAAAAGTTCATCATCCGGCTTTAAATCGCTCCTATATTTCTTAGGTATAACAATACGCCACCTACTATCAATTTTAACAATTTCTCCCATACCCACACCCCAACCCACATAGCAAATCACAGCTATTTAAACATTACGAAAGACACTCCGCAAAGTTGTAACCAGCATAAACTACCCCGATCAACTCGTCTGCACAACACAGCGCCATCCTAATAGCATTAACATAGACATATATACATATTTTACTTGTTGTTTGTCTACGTTTACTTTTGTTTGTCTTCGAAGACATAATATCTCGACACAAAACATAAAACATGCATTTAAACTTGATAAAAATATTTACCGTTCAAAAATATCAACAGACATACAACCATTAACAGTAATGACGACCATTTATATCTCATTTCTCTCCAAATATCAAGTTTTTATCGGAAAATCAAGGCTCTAAGGCAACATTTACATAGGTTTCTGTAAGTATAACCCTCACCAAAAAAGAGAAATAGATGAAAAAGAAAAGGAGAAACAAAAACACAAAACCCTTTCAAAAAAATCTTAATTAAAAAAGAACAGCAAGTATCTCTAGCGACGTCGATCTGCTTCTTTTCCGGAGTCTTTCAAAAAATCTTAATTAAAAAAGAACAGCAAGGAGGGAGATCCTTAACCAGCTTCTTATCAACTATAATCACAGCAAACTTTCAAAAAATCTTAATTAAAAAAGAACAGCAAGCTACATGTAAACGCTGATCAACGAAAAAGTCAACAATAGTTACTTTCAAAAAATCTTAATTAAAAAAGAACAGCAGGTTCTTGAATCTCTGGAATTAAGATAAACGGTTTGCGAAGTATTTTCTTTCAAAAAAATCTTAATTAAAAAAGAACAGCAAGATTCTTTGAACAACGTAGTTGATGATGTTTGAAATTTTATCCTTTCAAAAAGTCTTAATTAAAAAAGAACAGCAAGTTAACAGTGGCCGATTTTCCCCCATCTGACCATATATAGTCTTTACCTCTCCCTTAGTTATAGCTGTGGTAGCTTATTTTGCATCTAAACGTAAAATAGTTAAACAAGCTCTAACAGGTCTATACATGATAGAGGAAAACTGTTATGTTTATAATATGGATTATAATAATACCTTTCTTTATTACAGCAAATATAGTGTTTACCATGTTTATGGTAGCAATTATCAACACTTTATTAATTGTTTTAATGATTTTATCATCGTTAGTTGTTTCATTTGCACTTTATTATCTTTCTTCTAAAATATTAACTAAAATATTAGAAAAGCTCGATTTAGCATTATGAGTTGCCTTAGAGGCTAGTTTTAACTTATAGTTTTATATATGTGTAGAGTGTATTTTCCGCATCCTGCTGTTGCTAGGGTTCCTGTATGAAGGTATTTTCCTAGTGTTAGAAGTTTGAATATCCATTTTGCTACTTCTTTATTTTCGTATAGATTTGGACTTATTTGATGTTGTGTAAGCCCTTTTATGAACGGTCCGTATTTTTCCCATTGCTTTCTTTCTAACGAATATTTCGTGAGATAGATGGTCTTTACTTTTGTTAACTGGTTTTTTATGTTTTTTTCCGCTGTTTCCGCTATTTTTGTTGCTGTTTCCGGTGTTAGTATTGGTTTGTTTAGGTGGTAGTGCATTGTTAAGCTATATTTTCTTGCTAGGTTTCTTACTATGTGGTGTACCTCTAGTTTCAATACGGGTTTACCGTTATAACGCACCATTGTAGGTGTTTCTAAAAGTAGTTGAAGAATATCTGGCTGTTTTTCTACTATTTTTTCCGCTGTTTCTTCTATTTGCCCTATTGTAATGTCTGTTTTTATTGCCTTGTTATCGTAATTTAGATACCCTTCATTTTCATCGTAGATTAAGGCTTCTTGGCCCGTTAGGTCGTTTTCCGCTGTTATTTTTTGGATTTGAAAAGTTCTTCTCTTGGTTAATTTTTTGTCTCTGCCCAACCCCATTTGACTCATACACTTTAGGACTAGTATTATGAAGGGTTCTAGATTTATTGCCCGTTTTCCTATTAAATTTAGGTGAAAAATGAATTTCCTTTTTTCCTGAAGTTGTATTGGCTCTAATGTGTAGGGTTTTGTTATTCCCTCTAGTTTTCTTGCTATTAGTGGATTTTTGAAAAGCTTAGGTGAGGTTTCAAACACATACTGGTATTCACATGTTTTTTGTAATGAACATTTTTCACGCGTTTTTTTTGTTTTTTCTGCAGAGAACTTGCTTTAAACACTGACCAAAGACGCCTCGTAAAGTTGTACCTGTCCATTGTGGTATTTCATAGTTTTTGTCGAATTCTGCTTCTATTTTATATCTTCTTATCAATGGACCCCCTCACTTTGTCAAAATTTTTCTTGAATATCTAGATATAGTTCTGCAAGTTCGGTTAGTTTTATTTTCTTTTTACCATGTGGCCCTCCAGGTTCTCTTCTGACCATGCCCAGTTTTTCGAGTTTTTTAACGTATTGACTTACCATGGATTTTGTTCTTCTCTTATATGGGGTACTTAATCTTCTTGCTAAATCTGTGATTGATTCTGCTTCACCTTTCTTTAATTCTTTTAATATTGTTAATGCAAAAGTGCCTAGCTTTTTTGTCAGGCTTAATTTTCTTGTCGGTATTTCTATTGGCCCTATTGGTGGTCCGTCTTCTCTATGTAATATGTATATGACTTTTCCTCTTTCTATATCTGCAGCGAGCTGTGCTCCTAAGCTCATTGTTCTCGTTCCGCAACTCATGTTTATTACAGGGTCATAGTCTTCGTGAGTTTTTATGATTTTTAAGGTCTTTCTAAGGACATCGAATAAATCGAATGGTTCAACCTTTATTATTTCAACTGGGATCCCGTAAGTTTTTTGGATTTTTGTTTCTAGCTCCTTAGCGTATGTCATAGTGTCTTTTGAGGGCATTAATACTACTTTGTCTGTTTGACATCTTGCTAGTCCTATTTCTATTGGTTTATTATGTTCTCCTACAGTTGCGATGTATAAGATCTTTTTTGCCAACTTTTTCCTCCTCAGCTATCTTAGGTTGTCATTAAACTGTTAAGTTTTTTCATTAAATCGTTCAATTTTATTTTATAACTGTTTAAACAAATAACAATTTACCTATTACATTTATTCTTGTTTTGATGTAAAATGAACAGGAATAAACTACTACTATTCGTTATCGCGGCTCTTATCACTGCTGCCACCTTCGTCGTAACTGGCGCCTCAGCTTGGCCACAAAATGATCCATGGCCTTTCCCTCCGTAAAATCTAAGCGGCGTTGTTTCAACGGTGCAGAGTTTAGCAACGTACACTAACCTAACCTTTTTTTTCTGTTTCTTCTGTTAGAACAATTATTTGTCCGTTTTTAAACGCTATAATTCGCGCTTGTTTTTTCTCCTTTTTCAAGTCGTTTATAACGTCTTGGAGCTTTTTGTTTGATTCTTTTTTCATATTTTTCACTGCATTAAATTGATAAAATACGTATAAAATGAGTTGGAAAATTTAGATATTATGTTGTTCAATTTTTAATATCAGTGTTCGAATTGATCTCGGTTTTTTGTCTCTAAACTTATGTTGACAAGTTTTCTAATTTTACATAACGTTTTCTTTTCTTTTCTGATTTTATGTTACATACCTTTCGTTGAAGGTTGACAGTCGATAACGTTTTTAGCGATACTTGTATTATCATGTATAGTTATGTTATTGGTGTTTTAGAGGGGATTGTGTTGAATTTGAATGAGGTTTTTAAGGGGTTTGTTAACTCTGCGGCTAGAATATTAAATGTTAAACCTCCAGATAAGGTTCCTGAAGTTTCTTTGGGTGATTTTGGTTTTGATTTAAATAGTAGGTGGTTTGGTGTTCGTAGAGAAAGTGATGTTATTTTTATTTCTAGGAAGCTGGTTGGCACGGGTTTGTTGAGAGGTGTTTTGGCTAGGGAGGCTTTTCGGCTTTTTATGCCTAAATGTTTAGAAAGTGTTGAAGAAGCTGGTGATTTGGCTTGGGAGTTTGCTAGGCTGCAGCTTCACGGCGATGAGGAGAAGCTTTGGGCTTCTACTTGGTTTAAGGTTAGTCCTAAGGTTTTTGTTAAGAATATTGTTTACTATGCTCCTTTTGGGTTTCCTATTTTTGAGAAGCTGTCTGGTGGCCGTTTTTTGGGAGAAGTTTTTAAGATTTTTCGACAGCTTGATGTTTACCGTTATGATTTAAGTTTCGAAGAATATGTTGAGGTTTTAGAAGAGTTTATGTCGAATTTTCCTTATGTTTTGGATGATTTTGAGAGAGGTGTTCTTCAAGTTTTTTTGAATAATCCTAGTTTGTCTAGGCAGGAGTTGGCTGAAAGAGTTGGTAGACATGTTTCGAAGGTTTCTAGGGTTGTTTCCCGCTTGAAGTCTCTTTACGTTTTACGTAGTTATCCTATGGTTTTTCTCCCTAAAATTGGCTTAAGAACATTTGTTTTCGTCTTTCAACCCAAATTCGAATATAGAGATTACATTCTAGATATTCTTCATGAGTGTCCATTTCTTTATAGTGTTTTGGAAGCTGTTGACGGTAATATGCCTATTGTAGCGTTTTTCTGCGCTCCTCTTGGGTTTGATAAATATTTGGAAAGGTTTGTAAGTCAGCTTTTGAAGTTGAGGTTAGTGGATTTTGCTGAGTGGTTTTTGAGGTTTGAAACATATAAGCACTATAGTTTTAGGTTTTATGTTCCTAAGGTTGGTTGGAGGATCGAGTGGGAGGCTTGGGCTCTCTGGTTTAAGAAAGTTTTGCTTGAAGGGGAATACTATGAGGTTTTAGGTGTTGAAGGCCCTATATTTGAGGACGTTAAGGTTGAGAAGCTTGATAAGGTTGATTTGAAGATTTTGGATTTCGTTTGGATGAATAGGGTTGCGGATGTTCGTAGTGTTCGAGAAGCTTTGAAGATTAGTATGAATGATGCGGCTGAAAGACTTAGAGAATTAAGATCTCGTGGCATTATTGTTAGAAGAGCTGATGCTTCAAATATTGGTTTAAGTGAGATTGCTGTTTTCGTGGCTGGGATGAACGAAAGAACTTATCAAGCTTTCATCGCAGCTTTGGATGATTTGCCTCTTCATTTTACCAGTAAACTTCAAGGTGAACATAGGAATGTAGTACTAAGCAACGTTTTGCTTCCAGAGGGTGGCGGTATTTGGTTTGCTAAGGTTTTGAAAAAATATTTTGAAGGGCCTTTTAATGTTTGGTTCGGCCGTTACGTTTCAGGTATAACTTTTAAGCTTCCTATTGATCTTTATGATTATAGGAGGAGGAAATGGAAAATACCTGTTGAAATCTTAAGTTTAAAGTAGGTTTACGGCTGTGAAAATTCTAATTCTAGGTTTAATAGCAACTGTTGAAATCTTCTGGGAAATGGGGCTTCTTCATATGGCATTATCGAGTTTTCCTTATCTTAGCTGCTATCTGAAGTTTAATATTTCTTCCAAGAGACTGGTGTAAGCATTTTGTCCACTTGGAGCATATATGCAACTCTACGCAAGAGTTAGAGTCCTCGGAATAAAAGTTGATCCTGGAGATGCAAAAGTATAAATAATGTATATGTTTGCGTCGTCGAGGCTTCTATTGATTCTGAAAATTTATATATTTATTTGGTGGTTTTTAAGATTATGAGAGTTGACAGAGTTATCGCGCTTTTTGGAATTTTGGGGCCTTTGGTTGCTTATTTTGCTATAGGTTTATCTATTTGTTTTTCGCCTTGGTTTGATTGGACTAAAAATGCTTTAAGTGACTTAGGGATTGGTGAGGCTGGATACATTTTTAATTATGGCCTCATAGTCGCTGGCCTTTTTCTTGTTCCTTTTTCCCTGCTTCTTAGAAAAATGCTTCCGTATTCTCGTTTAGGGAGAAATGGCGCTGTGATTTTTCTGTTTGCTGTTGTTTCTCTAGCTTTGATCGGTGTTTTTCCCGAGAAGGAGAATGTTTTGGCAGTTCATTTCATTGTTTCTCTCCTTTTCTTTTGTTTAACTGCTGTTTCTTCCATAATGATTGGATATGGTTTGCTTAAGGAAGGTTGTAAAATGCTTGGATACATTGCCTTTGCAGCTGGTATTGTTATTATTGGCTGCCATATTGTTATTTTACCAATAGTTATTTGGACGTACCCGCTAAGTGCGATAGCTATACCCGAAATGGTGGCAGCGGTTTCAGCAACCATCTGGGTGATTGTTTTTGCTTTAAAAATCTTGTTAAAAGGGTCATTGAAGTAGGGGCTTGATTTAAACTGGCTAGACTTATATATTTGGTGTTTTGATTTATGTTTGGTGATAGCTATGCCGGTGTTGGAGATTAAGGTGGATATGCCTAAAGATTCGAATGTGATAATTGGTACTTCACATTTCATAAAGACCGTGGAGGATCTATATGAGGCCATGGTGAACAGTGTTCCTAACATAAAGTTTGGAATAGGTTTCTGCGAGTCTTCTGGTCCATGTCTAGTTAGAAGAGAGGGGAACGATCCGGAGCTCGTCGAAGCAGCCGCTAAAAACGCTTTTAACATTGGAGCTGGACACATGTTTCTGATATTCATTAGGAACGCGTACCCGATAAATGTGCTTCATGCGATAAAAAGGGTTCCAGAGGTATGCACAATTTACTGTGCCACCGCAAACCCGGTTAAAGTGATTGTTTACGAAGATGAAGATGGAAACAGAGCTCTTCTAGGAGTTATAGATGGATTTAGAAGCAAGGGGATTGAAGAAGAAGAACATGTTAAAGAAAGAAAGGAGTTTCTCAGGAAAATCGGGTATAAACTGGCGCCTTAAAACTCTAAAGGTTAAATATTAGTTTGCTTTTTAGCCATCAAAAACGTGGAGACAAGCTTAATTTAAAACTATTTTTTATTAACAGTACAGTTCACATATAAGATTCGCGACTTATTGCAGTTCCATTTATATACGTTTGTTAACATTAAAATAGTGATCGTTG
>JAUQZC010000044.1 GCA_030587435.1 Candidatus Baldrarchaeota archaeon
GCCTTTCCAAGGGAAATTTTACCAGAAAGCAAAAGACCAAGAACCAAGAACAATTTTTCCTTGTCATGATAAGGAACGACTATGCTGTTCAACAACATGTTTACATCACTCACATGCAACACCTATCACTTAATTCCTACGTGATATTAATAAAGATAATTAATGAAACAAGAGGAAAGATAATGGTGTCAACTCTAGATTGAGATAGTTAAAGTGCTGTTAGAATTGTTTTCTTTACGAATTCTTTGGTTAAGGTTAGGTCGTCTATGTAAACGAATTCGTTTAGTCCGTGAAAGTTATTGTCTCCTCTTAGGGCTCCGAATTGAATTACAGGCATTCTATCGATTAGATGTACTCCGTCTGTTCCCCCTAGTTCAACGATTATCTTTGGTTCTTTTCCAGTTACTTCTCTTAAAATTTGCCTGAATTTCTCTATAACTTTTTCGTCGGTTGTAACCCATGCATCCATGAGACCTTTTGCATCTATTTCAACCTCAATGTTATTTTCCTTGGCAAACTGCTCTATTCTACGTTTAAGATCCAAAGCAGCTTCTTCCGCTTTTTCTTCTGGAATTGTTCTCCTATCAATTATCAGTTTACATTCACCGGGAATAACGTTTGGTGCTATACCGCTTTCAATTATTGTTACGTTGGCTCTGGCTGGTAATTTTTCATAATGTTCCGTAGCAGCATATTTTGATACAATATTTTTCTCTAGTTCTTTTCCAAGTTTCTCAACAAACGATACGATTTTTGCAGCAAGGTAAATGGCGTTTTTCCCTTTAAATGGGTACGCGGAATGAACTTGCTTACCCTTTACCAAGACGGTTACCCTGGCTACGCCTGAAGCCCCAATAGATAAGCCTTCTGGACCAGAGTCTAAGACAACACCGATGTCTCCAGTGATGCTCTTATAGAATTCTTCTGATTCACCTGTTTCCTCGCCGCCAGAAACAATTAGAACTGGGTAGATTTTGGGCTCAAGTTTTTCTTCAATTATCTCTTTAAAGGCTGTTAAAGCAGCTGCAATACAGGATTTATCGTCGGAAGCTCCTCGACCATAAACCTTGCCATCTTTCACAAACGGTTTGAATGGATCAAAGCTCCAACCTTCTCCCGGCGGCACAACATCGTAATGCGTTAAGAAAACAACTTTCTTCCCATCTTTTGGAGCATTTGGCAAAGTTATTTTCAAATGTGGAATCCCTTTCTCATCAACTACCTTCTCAACATTACACCCTATTTTCCTGGCTTCTTCCATGATTACTTCTATAATTTTATCGTAATTTTTCCTTTCCGTCGAGGTCGTATCTATAGATACAAGTCTTTTTAGAAAATCAATCATGTAGTCGGCGCTTACCACATTCACCACCAGATACGAATGTTAATCAAACTAGTTGGGAAAGTACATATACAAGGACACTAATCATTTCTTTTTAAGCTTTCTAATTCTTCCAGGAAAATTTCTAATCAAACCTTGTGGGTAGTAACAAGATAACGCTAACAAAATATTACTGCCGATTCGTTTATTTTCATATGATACCTGGTAACCTACCTGCTATAGCTCCAGTATATTTATCTTTAAATTGTATATATGGTATACTACCCATTTGGCAAGTTAAAAATCATTATTACTTCTCCATCATCTGTCCCAGTACTGTCGATAACTCCTGTTCGAGATTCCCATTCTAGTACATCCTTTTGGCGGCAAGGTCACTATTAGCAGCGGCGCCCGTAGTATCACTTACTCTATCTTTTCTTTTACTTCTATCATATCTGTTTTTGCTCTTCTGATGTTATTTCTCCTTCTGATGCTGCAACTATAGCTTTTCAATTAGTTTCCATGTTTGCTGGCATAGAACCAACTCGAAAAGTTCCTAGGGATTTTAACCATTTAACTTGCTTCTTCACCCGTGAAGTATGATGAATGCCATCAACTACACAGTTGACACACTCTGTCAAACCCCACTAAATATTCTGTACTCACGAGGGTTTAGGTTAATGTATTGAGAGTTCTATTTCGTAGTTCCACCAGCTTATTCTTCTCCTAACATGGTACACTGCCTTTCCACGGTCTTTCTTTAAATTTACATAGAACATTAATGACATCCACATAAGAAACAATGTACCCAAATAACCAGCCACAAACGAAAAACCGATAATAAGTGGAAAATCCCTCATGCAAGGAGGAACCACATGGCTTATTGGAACTGCTATAAAAACTAAGGCAAACAAGGGAAGAAAAATGTTTAAATCTACTCTGAAAACATCTTTACGTTTAATTTTGACACTTTCCTTCTCAACCAACTCTTGAAGAAGCCTCTTTATAGGAAAACTTATCCAAAGACCCGCAACTACTCCGAAAACCATAGGAACCCAAATAAAATGCAAAGATCTGCCTTTTTCAAGCCAAGTTACGCAACCAAGCAGGAAAAGAGAAACAAGAAACAAGAAACAATGGAACCACGATATAAAACACATAAAACTCTGGAGGAAAACCTTTAAGCTCTTTTTCAGACAGCTTCACACCAGACCCCTCCGCAACACGTATCAAAATAAAGAAATAAAAATGTTATTTTATAGATCTAACTCTCAGCGAAAGCTGACAAGGAATTACATAGTAACCTAGCCAAGTTAGCGCTAAAATTATTTACGATTTAAGTTCCTCTTTGGAGGTTTTCTTGTTTAATTCGTTCGATTTTTGAAATCGTTAAATCATATCTCTTCACGATTATTCAAAAAGTACTGGACAATCGGATGGGTAAAACGTTTAAAAGTGTTACATGATTTAATATTTCTTCTTAAATCGAAGATGCAAACCTAGTCTCAATGTTTTTTCAAGTAAAATCCCAAGTATAAGGCTTATCGGGACAAGTGTAATTACTCCAAGAGGCAGGATATATGAATTAAAGCTTTTAACACTTTCTAATCTGCCTATAACTACCTCAAAGGGACCAATCACATAACTTACATATCCCTTAACATCGCTAACACTTTCATTGAAAGACATTTTTAGAACCGGTGTTGCTTTAACAGTTAGATTAACTTTCCCATATATATGACTGGAAAAGACAAGAAAGTAGTGCTTTCCTTCACAGTTAGCCCCGACTTCTATTTCCCTTGAATTGTTACCAAACAAGTCCATTTTACCATTTATGAAAAGAGTAAAATGAAGAATAAAAGTCCCTATCACATCGTTATTAACTAAATAAGATGAAACATTAAAATTGATCGAAGGAACAACCTCAACAGTTTCCCATGGCTCATAAAGTTCAAAAACAACAGTCCAATAGCAACTATTCCCTATAGTTTCAAAACTAACATTATCTCCCAACTCCAAGTCACTTGTGAGATCGGTGATGTTAAAGACCCCTTTAAATACCTTCTTATCCTCATAGCGTGAAATCTCTACGACTTCAGTAGATTCATAGAAACCATTAACAAAAACAAATAAACAGAAAAGAAGAGAGAAGATAAAAACCGTTGCTTTCCATTTTACCATATAACATCACCTATTCTTCCAATATAAAGGAAAATAGGGGATAGGTTGTCTCTACTTTTGGCCAAGGATCGAAAACAATTTTAAATCCAATAGGCCCAAGAAATTGAACTCGCCAAACATGACCTGGAGGAAAGTAATATAAAATATGGTCTCGGCTATCCAGAAAGTGCACCTTAAGTTCTCCAAATGAGACTTTACCTGCAATTTCAACTTTAACACTAACACTTAGAAATAGACCGTCTTTCCCTTCAGCAATAAGCCATAAGGGCTCCATGTCTGTTTTAAAAATCCTATCAGACTCGTTTTCAGGCAAACTGTAACTAATATCAACAAAAATGATTTCATAACCATTATGAATTTTCCTCTTAAATGAGGTCTCAGATATGTTTCTATAGTCCTTTATACTCAAAGTAAACAAACTTATAACATCCGTATATCTATGTCCAAGGGGTTCCCAATTCGTTACTTTTGCATGATAACCATAATCGGCTACGATCTTACCAGTTCGTACATCCTTGTCATAAACATGGTACATAGTCCACTCGGCAAGCTGACAAATCATAACAACTTCACCATCCTGGGCCCAAGTACCCCAACCTACAACAATCTGTTTAGAAAGCCATTTGAGATCACCCATAATATATTTCACTTCAATAGAAACACCGTCAGCCTTAGCATAACCTCTTGGAGGAGAAGTTAAAATTAATAATGGCGTAAGCAACAACTCAGAACCCACTGGTTCCACGACTCGAATAACACCAGTGATATTGGTAAAATAGATTTCCAGTATTTGATCGATAAAAAGGAATATAGATGCGACAGAAACATTAAAACAAATAAAAAACGTCATGAAGTAAACTTTTACTCTCTTCCTCCCTATATCTCTTATCAACTTTGAAGCATATAAACCAACGCTTAACGGTCTCAACTCCCACACACCCTCACAAATTGTGTTCTTCAAAAACATATAAAAATTATTCCATAATTCTGGACTCTCTTTCATGAGATTATTTTACTAGGGAAAATTTGCAAGTTTTTCTTAATTCTTTAACTTTTCTAAACCTCTGATTTAAGCCTCAATATAACATTAACGAAAACCCCAAAACACGCTTGGAAGTAAATAGCTTGACTTCTAAATTAAAATAGTTTTAAACCCTCTATAATAACTTCAAGCATCCAGATACGAGATTTGTACAACCCTCGACATTTACTTTCTTCGTATCCTACATGCTGGAACGAGTACGATCCTTTTTAACTATGACATGTTATTTTATGCCTGTTAGGTTTTTTGCTAGTTTCATTTTTTCTTTGAAGTTTGCAAGTCTGCTTATCATGATTCTCTGTGCTTCAGGGGAGCCTGCACCGTGCATGGATTCCACTAGGTATCCTGTGCTCATGGTCATATTTTCGATTAATCTAAATATTTTCATGCGATGTTCGATTGGAACATCTGATACTCCGCGAAGATATTTTCCGATTAGTTTTCCGAGTTTAGGGTCTTTGTAGTCTTTTTCACTTGGCATGGTAGCTATTAATCCGCCGGCAATGTCATGGGCGAGTCTAGCAATTTCATAGGGAAATTTTGTGACATTCAGTTTGCAGATGTTTGCTAGCATAGAGTCTACTCTAAAGGTTCCTGATGGTGTTTTAAATCCCTCATAGCTGCAGGCTAAGCCGCAAGCATGGAGTGTTTCATTTAAATAAACCATGTCTACAAGTTTACTTCTAATATGAGACGCTTTAAGAACGCCGTTGTATTTTGCTGCGAGAGCTGCCGCGCCGATT
>JAUQZC010000090.1 GCA_030587435.1 Candidatus Baldrarchaeota archaeon
TTAGAGAACTATTGTCAAAATATGATTATATCTATTGTTTAATGAGTAACACCACAGGATATGTTTCATCTATTCAAAAAATACTATCTGAAAGCGAAGCATATTATATATATTGTCCTAATGCAGGACAAAATTCCCCTCGGATATGGGGAGCAATATTAAATAATTGTCTGAGAGAAAAATATGTATATCCAGAGGAGGTCGAAAAAATTATTTCTATCTATGATTGTCAAATGAGAAAATTATATGAAATAAGACGGGGTAGTATCCCCAGACAAAGAACAATAGTGTATAAAGGGGGTATAGGTTTGGGATTAACGGATAAGATACGAAAGTTTGTTTGTGAAAATTTTATTGAGCCAGCAAGAAAAAGAGGAGAGAAAGAAATAACTATTCGTGCAGGAGATGTACATAGTAGAATGGGACTTAGCTCAAGAATGCCTGCAGTATGTTCAGCTCTTAAGAGCAAAATAGATAGATTGTGTAATGTTGAGATTTTGGATATCAAAGCCCCATTGAGTGGACAGGGTGCAAATTTTTATGTGACATATAAAATATTAGGATCTCCCAATGGACTTGTTAGCCCCGAGCTAAAAGAAGTCGAGAAAGTTGAAGAAAGAATAGATCCTCTAACTGCCTCTACACTTTCTGAAAAGGAGGTAATTGGGGATAGGAAAGGTATTCCTGAACTTCTTCGGGAACTTGCTAAACTAAGAGATGAGGGAATAATAACTAATCAAGAGTTTGAAAAGAAAAAAAGAGAGTTATTAGATAGACTCTGAATAAAAAAAGAGGTGAGATTATTAAAAAAATACCTGACTTTGAAGAGAGACGGACAGAAATCCTAAACATCGCATACAGAAAGATTAACATCAAAACTCTGGATAAAGGGGTTAATAACGATTATTGGGAAATCTTAGCAAGTAAAGGCAGTTTACGTATAGGTAAAGAAAAAAGCTGGCATGGATCCATAGTGGCAGCATTTTTAGCCGGGTTACCTTTCGTTGATTATACTTTAAGGCCTAGAACTTTATATTTAAGGAAATGAACAATATATGTAAAGTGTATATTGGTAAAAAACCATGCATTCGCCCTTGCCGACAGCGTGTAACCGCCGGGCGTTAGGCGTAATTTCGGCAAGCTCTAAAACAGCAAATAGAGGTAGTGGCCCATGACAAATAGAGCATTTGGAAAGTCGTTGGCACAAAGATTAGCCAAATGTGGCGAGGCAATGAACTTAGAAATCTCTTCTGACCAAGACAATCTCGTTCGCAAATTCAATGCTGGTTGCTATTTACCGGTGGCCATAGCAAACGGGTTTACTTGGACGGGACACGCCGTTAGACGATATGACTTCTTTAAATTTGCAATCGACTATTTGACCACAGGAAAGATGGCATCATTGAGTAAGGCGAAGGAATTTTCAGGTAGGTTTGGCCCAGAAAGACTGTCTTCTGGTTTGCAAGGTTGGAAAGCCATCGTGAATCAACTTGGCGAGCAAGATGTTCTATCCTGTGATGCTCAGAGATTGCGTAATATCCAAGGACAATGTTTGGACATTGCATATCACCTTTTTAACCAGCAAAAAGTTTCAGGAGTAGGCCCTTGGCTATTTTGTGCTCCCTTTAAGATTGTAGCTGCCCACAGAAAAGATCTGTGGGAAAGCCAAAGTTTAGACGATGTCTTAATGCCACTGGGGTTAGAAGTGAACCGCGGCGTTCGAAAATTAATCCAACAGGGTTGCACATATACTCAAGGGTTAGATGAAAATATGCTTTCTGAGGAAGAGGGCGGCCTCATAGAAGGAATGGGCACGGTAGCACTTGTTCAAGGTGTGAGCAAAAAGATTGCCCTAATCGGCAAGACGCGAGTCCTACATATCAACTCTGGCCTTTATTTGTATGGAAAAGGCGAACTATAGCGCACCGTTAGCTGGCGAAACTACGCCTAACACGGGCTATGTGGCTCACTTTGTTCGCCTAAATCGGTTAACGCCGACTTCGTATAGTCCGATTCCGTTACTCCTTAACTATGTTTTTTCACCTTTTAGGTGAAAGGTAATTTTTTAAAATCACTTTATTATAGGCATACTTGCGGCGTTTCTTTTAGAGCTACCGCGGATTTTGGGATAGAGAAAAAAATTGACATTTGTAAAATATCTTGGTATTTATCCCATAAAGCCTTTTTGCAAGGAGCAAAATAATGTGGGTCTGGTTAAAATGTAATCAAATAAGTAAGGGAATGTTTCCAAACGAAATAGGCATTGAAGCACAAAACAGCAAGGGAGAGGTTTTTTCTCTATTTGCCGATAAGCAAATAATAAAAAAAGAAGATGGCTTAACCTACGTCAGAACTACCCTTCTTGAAAAAACAGGGAATGAATCTGTTATCGTTCTTCCCACAGATCCCTACGAACTCCAATCCAGAATCGTCAGAGTAAGTAACTCTTTCTTGAAGGGAATTTGATTTGGTTCTAAGTAACGTAGGAATTGAAAAAGCAATCAGTGAAGGTATCATTGAAATTAAGCCTTTGCCTCCCTTAAAGGAAACCACTCTTGATACTACAGCTTTAAACCTAAGGTTAGGAAATACCTTATCAATCCCTAAAAAAGACCTTTCCTTAAGTTTTGATTTAAAACAGGGTAAAATTATACCTACCCTCTCCAGTATTTATGTACAGAAAGAAATTCCTTCTCAAGGCTACCCTCTCGAGCCGTATCAATTTGTTCTTGCCAACACAATGGAATATATCTCTCTAAACATCAAAAAAGGAAAACCATGTTACGCCGCTAGAGTCGAAGGCAAAAGCTCTCTTGCTCGGTGTGGTTTACTGATACACTTCACTGCTCCTACAATCCATGCTGGTTTTAGTGGTAGCATAACGCTAGAACTAATGAATCTTGGGCAATATCCTATCATCCTCAGGCCTGGAATGCAAATCTGCCAGCTCATATTTGAAACAGTCGAAGGAAAAATAACTCCAAAAGAAAGCCAGTTCCACTTACAAAAAACCCCAGAAGGTAAAAGACAGCAAAATTACTAGACTACATTCCAAACAACTAGGAATTGGTCTGTAATGAAATAAGAGTATTACAATGCCACACACATGAGATACAGCACTGCA
>JAUQZC010000017.1 GCA_030587435.1 Candidatus Baldrarchaeota archaeon
GTATTAACTAATAATCCAAGATACGCAGATATCATGGTCGTAACGGGTATAGTTCCTAAAGCAATGGTACCCGTAATTAAGAGAATATACAATCAAATGACAGAACCAAAAGGAGTTGTTGCTGTGGGTGCTTGCGCAACAACTGGAGGAGTTTTTCTAAGAGATGATGATAATCCTACCTACACTTTTGGCGGTCCTGTGGACAAAATAATACCCGTAGATGTATATGTTCCCGGTTGTCCACCTAAACCTGAGGCAATTATTGTGGGTATTGCTCAATGTATACAAAAAGCTTTAGCAAAAGATTAGGAGGAAAACAAAATGAGTGTTTTAAAGCTTATTAAGGAAAAAGGTCCCTATGTAATTGTTCATAATAGAAATAAGTGTTCTGGGTGTACTGTTTGCATGATAGTTTGCTCTTTTCACCATTTTGGTGTTTTGAGCTACGATAAATCCCATAACCAAGTTGTGGAGGATCCTGATAACCCTGGAGTTTTTGAGTCCATTAGATGTTCCCATTGCGAAGAACCTGCTTGCGCAGCTGCATGTCCGGTAGACGCAATAACAAAGGACGAGGAAACCGGTTGGGTGTTTATTGATAGTCTTAAATGCATTGGATGCCGATCTTGCAATTACGCTTGTCCGTTATCCAATCCACATTTTGACTTTGAAACTAAGGTTTCATGGAAATGTGATCTCTGCTACGATAAAGAAACTGGCACCATAGACCCGAAATGTGTAAAGTATTGTACTACTGGAGCGTTGCAGCTTGTTACGAGGGAGGAAGCAAGAAAAATGTTAAAAGAATTGTATGGGGTGGAGGTTATTGGAGGAAAATAGAGATCTCTATCCTTTACGTAAGTCTTTAAGAAAATTTCCTGAAACCTATGCTGGAGCCATTAGAGCGCTTTTAACTAGCGGTCATTTACCGCAGTTTTCAGATTTCACTGCTGATGAACGAGAGGAAGTAGGATTAGAATCTGTTCCGCCCACAGCTTGGAAATTTAAGGAAGCTGTGAAGGAACTTGAAAAAATATCCAAGTTAATTGGTTTAGAGAAAAAGAAAAAACTAGTTTGAGTTGGTGAAAAGGGATGGAAAAAAGGTTTGCGTTTTTCCTTGGCTGTACCATACCTGCCAGTCAATTTCACGTGGAAGCTGCGACAAGAAAATCATTTGAGAAGTTAGGTGTAGAACTGGTTGATATGGAAGGAGCAACTTGTTGCTCAGATCCTGAAATTAGTAGACAATTTGACGAGAACTTGTGGGTTCACATCGCAGCCAGAAACATTTCAATAGCAGAAAAATTGAATGCAAACATTATGACTATTTGTAATGGTTGTTTTGATACGCTTAACAAGGTTAATGAAAGCTTGAAGAATGATAAGGAGCTTAAAGACAAGGTTAATCGTGATTTGCAGACGATTGGCAGGGAATTTAAAGGTACGGTGGAAGTGCTTCACGCTATAGAAGTTTTACATGATGAAATAGGTTTGGATACTATTTCTAAGGCTGTTGTAAAACCTCTTAAGAATTTGAGAGTGGCTTTGCAGCCTGGTTGTAGATTATATCATGATGAAGAGAAAAGGCTTGTTGAGAAGTTTGAAGCGTTAGTTAAAGCGTTGGGTGCACAGATTATTGAATATCCGTTAATTCGTTTATGTTGCGGTGTTCCCGCGCTGTATGTTGATCCTGAATTTTCCCTTATGGAGAGAACTAAGAGAAAGTTGGAGAGTATACAGTCGGTAAATGTGGATTGTGTTGTTACTTTCTGTCCTGCGTGTTATGACAGGTTGGAGAAGGGACAGTTAGATCTTCGAAGTAGAAATATTAACTTTAATATTCCGATTTTAAACTACTTTGAGCTTTTAGCCTTAGCTTTAGGCATAGATCCTGATGATTTTGGAATGTATTTGCATAGAATACCTGCAGATAATGTGGTTGAGAAAATAGAGGAGGAAGCATAATGCAAAGTCAAAGCGTAACTATGAAAGATGTTGTGGAAGATGTTAAAAGCTTCTTAGGATCAGCATATATAGGAGATTACATTATCAGAGGAAAAAAACATTTCATACTAATAGATAAGAACATTGTGACCAATCTTGCAAAATATATGAAAGATAAGTGGGATGCAAGGCTGGTTCATGTAACTGTTAGCGATCTCGGCGTAGATGGATTTGAAGTAGCATATCATTATTCCTTTGAACACATAGAGCCTAGATATCACATAGTTTTCAAAGCTTTAGTGTCTCGTGAAGACCCTAAAATTGACAGCATAACACCAATTACTTTTGAAGCTTCTTGGGCAGAAAGGGAAATGGCAGAACTCTTAGGCATCAAATTTGTAGGGCACCCAGATCCTAGGCATCTATTTTTGCCGTATGAATGGCCAGAGGAAGTAGAATCTGTCGTTAAGAAAGAAAATGAAAAGATTTTAACTTCTATTCCCGTGAAACCATCCAGTTCAGCAGGTTCGATTATACCAATAGGCCCTTATCATCCCATGCTAGTTGAAAGCATATTCTTTAGATGTAAGGTCGAGGATGAAATCATATTGGACGTTGACATTAAACCTGGGTTAAATCACCGTGGAATTATGCAGTTAGCCGAGTCAAGAAATTATTGGAGAAACCTCTATCTTGTTGAGAGAGTATGTGGAATTTGTTCAGCTGCTCATCAAGTAGCATACGCCACGACAGTAGAAAACCTTTTTGAAATGGATATACCTGACAGAGCACGTTTAATTAGAACCTTGATTGCCGAACTTAACAGGCTACATAGTCATCTTCTCATCTTAGGTTTATGGTCCGACGTTATGGGATTTCCGACAGGATTTCACCACCTCTGGAGGTTAAGGGAAAACGTCTTGGACATAGTTGAGATGATTTGTGGGAATAGGGTTAATTATGGAATGGTTTTAATAGGCGGTGTAAGGTGGGACGTTGACGATGAAAAACTTGATAAAGCAGAGAAACTACTTAAGAAGACCATTCCAGAAGGATTTGAAATAGCTTCTTCAATAGCTGATCACCCAGTTGCTAAAAAGCGTCTAAGAGATGTAGGAATTGTAACGAGAAAAGATGCCAGAGACTTAGGACTTGTAGGGCCAACTGCTCGAGGATCGGAGTTCAAAATCGATGTTAGAAAAGACGACCCTTATGCTGCCTATGACATGGACTGGATATCTTGGGACATTGTTACATATCCTGGCGGGGACTGTTATGCAAGATTTATGGTTAGAGTCTACGAATTACTACAGGCCTATGAGATATGTCTTCAATGCATTGACGCTTTAAGGAAGGTTGGTGGGCCAATACAGGCAGAAGTAAGTGAACCTGAACCTGACAAGGAAGGATTTGGAAAAGTGGAAGCGCCTAGAGGGGAACTTTTCTACTATTTGAAAAGTAGCAAAGAGAATCCACATATTCCAAATACTGTGAGGATTAGAACTCCAAGTTATAGAAACAATGCAGCTCTACCATTCATGCTTAAGGGATATACAGTTGCGGACATACCATCAATAGTAATGAGTATAGATCCATGTTACGCATGTACAGATAGGGCCATAATCTTAGAAAATGAAAAGACAAGAAAAAAAGAAGTCGTAACGATCAGAAGCCTTGCAAATAAGTAAGCCCTAATAGCTCAAGCTTTAATCTACTTCCCATCTAAATATTGGCATAGCCAAGCATTACTTGTTTAGCTTCGCTTATTTTTTACGTACCTTTCTAGATTGCTTATGGATGAATATGCTACTGTGATTATCTCGGGGTTAATACAGTCCAGTTCTCGCGGATATAAATAATAAACTTGTTGTAGAGAGACGTGTTTTAACTTATTCGTTTTAAAATTTAGATAATTAAGACAGAGAACTGAAAATCACTTTTGTTTTTTGAATCATGTTTTTTCTAATTATATAATGCATGTGCAAAATTAAGCACTATGTATAAATAGGATAGCAATTTTATATTTTTGTGCATAAACACAAAAATGGAAGGATGAACATGCGAAGAAGAGGATATCGAAGGATCATGCAGCCATGGGCATTATGGTGGCAAAGAATAATAAGACAGCCTAGATCCTCATATTATCGCTGGACATACTATCCCATATTCCTTTGGAAGAGCAAATCAAGCTTCCAACAAAGAAGACAAAAACCACTAACTATGATAAGAGAAGAACGCAAAATAAAAGAAGAAAATCCTACGACTTTGACTAACATTCAAGTTAATACACAGCGCTTATCAAGAGATAACGATAGCATCAGGAGAGATGCGAAGAAGATGGGGTTTTTTGAGAAAATATTGCAGCGAAGAACTGCTAATAAACGATTTTATCAGGTATTGGAGCAACGAATATTAGATATTGCACATAAATATGGAAGCATTATTTCAGGGCCGCGAGTACTTGTGGAAGTAAGGGAAATAGATGGAAGAATAGTAACAGCAGAAGACGTAGAAACAGTCATAAAGAAACTTGTAAAAAAGAAATATTTACATGAAATCGACAAACAGCTGTACATTGTTCCAAGCCTGGATCTTACAGTAAGGGAACTGGAACTAATAAAACTATTCTACAAGCGTGGCGGAGTTCTTGCGCCAACAGATGCAATGCTTGAGTTACCTAATGTTTTCAGAACGGTGGATGATGTCTTAGAAGTTATTAAGAAACTGCAGAAGAAGGGCATTATTATAAATGGTAGCTACGAAAGAGGTATGCAGTTTCAGCTACCCGCTGCAGAAATAAAAAGCAAAAATGAAAAAGAAAAATGTTGATTTATCGGAATTTAATTCCTCTTGATGAAAAGAATTCTCCAAATACAAAATAATGATAAAGTTTCAAAAACGCTAAAGGTAAACCACTATTTCCAACGTTACTTAACCTAACCGTTGAGAATTGTTTAGGGATAATCATTAGTATAATCCTTTTCATTTTATTTTTAAAATACAGAAAAATGTGTATTAAAATTGCTATTGTTCAGATATTTCGCTTATTTCCTTGCATAGAATTTCTGAAATCTTCAAAGGAAAAGAAAAATGCACTAGCAGTTTTTAGATTTTGGGAAGAAGTATTTCGATAAATTCTATTGGAGTCTTAAAAGCATTTCTTATTAAATCTTAACCTTAACCAAAGTAGAATCGTGATTCACAGTTAACCGAATGTTTCTATTCCCATTTTCATGGGATTTCCCAACGCTAAAGAGAAACTTCTTTCTAAGCCTTAGGTACGGCTGATTCTTCCATAGTTTAGCTTTTTGATAAGCCGAATGACCATAATGTGCATTACTCAAATATTTCGTTAATCTTCTCTCTACCTCCTTCCACTCAAGTTCAGAGCGAATTAAATGATGCGCCAGTTTCACAGCATCTCTGAACAGACGCATTGCGTAGAGAGGTTTAGCTCTCGTAACCAAATCACCCACGACAAGTTTGCCGTTGATCGCAACGTAATCTACTTTTGCCTCCTGTATTTTTCGGTTTAAATTTACGAAAAATAAAAGGGTTGTTATCCGAATTTTCCATTGACGTAATTAAAGGTTAATTCTTTTTCTGGGGTTTTGAAAATTTTTTCGGTTGGTCCGTATTCTATTAACTCGCCGTAATAGAAAAACGCGGTATAATTCGAAATTCTCCATGCCTGTTGCAGGTTATGAGTAACAATGACGATAGTATATTCCTTCTTTAGCTCTTTTATAAGTTCTTCGATTCTAGTTACGGAAATTGGGTCAAGAGCAGATGCTGGTTCATCCATTAACAGAACTTCTGGGTTTACAGCAAGTGCTCGTGCAATTGCAAGTCGCTGTTGTTGTCCAAGTGAAAGAGCAAATGCAGAGTCGTTCAATCTATCTTTTACTTCATCCCATAAGCCGACTTTCCTTAAACTTTCTTCTACAATAACATTCAACTCATCTTTGTTATTTACTCCATGAATTCTTGGACCATACGCAACGTTTTCATATATCGACTTTGGCAAAGGTGTTGGCTTTTGAAAAACCATACCAACTTTTCTTCTCAACTCTATGACGTCCATTCCCGGATTATAGATACTCTTTCCATCCAGTTTGACCTCCCCTTCAACCCGAGCATTATCCACTAAATCAATAAGTCTATTCAATGTTTTAAGGAACGTAGTTTTCCCGCACCCAGAGGGCCCTATAATTGCAGTCACTTTCCTTTCAGGAATTTGAATGTTTACATCTTTTAATACATGGAGATTTCCGTACCAAACGTTAAGATCAACTGTCTCTACCTTACTTTTCATCGTTATCTCCTCCATTTACGTCTATAATGGGCGCGTAAAACTATTGCTACCAAGTTAAGTAGAAACACTAGGCTAAGGAGAATGATGGCAGCCGTATAAGCTTTGTTCTGAGATGTACTAGGAGACGTAACTAAAATCACGAATAAATAATAGGTTAGAGAGATAATAGGGTCAAACGGTGTTCTTGGCAATCCTCTCATCGTTAATGCGCAAGCTGTAAATAGTATGGCTGCTGTTTCTCCAGCAATTCTCGCTATCCCAAGAATAATGCTGGTTGCAATGCCTGGAGTCGCTGTTGGAAGAACATTGTCCTTTATTGCTTGCCATTTTGTTGCTCCCAAAGCCATAGCTGTTTCTCTGAATTCTTTAGGTACCATTCTTATTGCTTCTTCTGAACCTCTTACTATGATTGGAAGAGCCATTATGGTTAGTGTAAGCCACCCGGACATTAAGGAAATTCCAAATCCAAGTATTTTCACAAAGAAGGTGTAACCAAAAAGACCCGTAACTATTGAGGGTACTCCTGCAAGGTTGTTTATGGCTTGATCTATTAATCTCACGATTTTGTTGTTTTTGGACGCGTATTCAGAAAGATATATGGCAGCACCTAAACCGATTGGTGCTGCTAAGATTGCAGTGCCGCTGAATAATAAAAAAGTACCTATAATAGTTTCAAATAGGCCTCCCTTCAACATGCTAGTAAAGACGGTTTTCCAAGAAATGACGTGAATCCCGCCGATTATCAATATGCCAACCATGTAAGACAAAATAATCAAAAGCATAAGAAGTTGAATACCAAAAAACGATAATATGATGTTGTCTTTAATTCTACGTCTATTGTCCGTGTTCATATTTCTATACCTCCACTTGTAGCACTTTTTGATTTTTTAAGAATGGCATCGGCTACAGTGTTCACGATAGATGTTATAATGAACAGTATTAAGCCCAAAAAGAACAAAGTGTGATAAAGTTCCCCGCCCATCGGGGCTTCACCCATGTACATTGCAATTGCTGCAGTCATGGGGAAAACAGCATCAAAGAAAAATGGGAATTCAGGCATGCTTCCAGCTGCGCCACAAACCATTAAAACTGCAACAGTTTCCCCAATGGCTCTGCCAAAGGCAAGAATTATTGCAGCTAAAATACCAGGTTTAGCTGTAGGTAAGATAACATTCTTAATCGTTTGCCATTTTGACGCACCCAGAGCAAAGGATACTTCTCTGTATTCTTTAGGAACAGATGAAATTATTTCGCTAGATAGACTCATAATTGTTGGAAGAACCATTATTGCAAGTATAATGGAAGCGGAAAAAGCATTTTTCCCAGAACTTAAACCGAAAATTTTAGCTACTATCGGAGTAAGTGTAACTAAGCCGATAAAACCGTAGATCACCGAGGGAATAGCAGCAAACATTTCGATTGCAGACTTAAATACGTCTTTTAAAGATTCAGATGCTTCCTCCGCTATATAAATTGCAGTACATAATCCCACTGGGATCGATATAACTAGTGCTCCCGCCACAACAATAATAGACCCCATGATAAGCGGAAGAATACCATATTTTTCATAAGCTGGAGCCCAAACTTGACTAAACAATATTTTTATCCTTAAATTCTCGTTGAGAAATACGGGAATAGTTTCCATAAAAATAAACAATGTAATTAACGTAATGAAAACAATTGTAGTACTTGCAGCTGTAAAAAGTAATATTTTAACATTTCTCTCTGCCTTAACCATTTTTCTGTGGTTAAGTTTAAGTTCCTTTTTCGTCTTCATTGTATATACATCTCCTGGCTAAAAAATGTGGAATAAATAGAGCGCTGTTGTTTAAGTTGAAGGCGGATATTTTGGAAGAGCCAGAAATCCCTGGTCTTCAACGATTCCTTGTCCTTCTGGGCTTCTAATGAAGTCTATGAATCTATCTACTAGGGATCCACTTTCCGGCCAGCCATTGGTCACCAAATATAAGTACCTAGAGATCGGATACTTACCTGCATATATGTTTTCAGGCGTAGGCTCGTAGTAAGTTTCGTTTTCACTCACAGCCAAATTAACGGTCACCACGTCTTCGGTTACAAATCCTAAACCTACGTACCCTATTGAATACTGTGTATTTCTGACACTTTCCCTCATAGCCGGGTTACTCGGAACCTCTTGAGCATCTGGGGTAATTGTTAGCCCAAACGGTTCCATAACATGTTCCTCAAATGTTCCTCGAGTACCAGAGCCAGCTTCTCTGGTGAACACAATTATTTTTTCGTCTGGTAAGCTAGGGTCAACTTCGCTCCATTTTGTATAAGTACCATTGAATATCTTAGCAACCTGTTCTAAGGTTAGATTCAGCGGAACCGTGGAAACACTTGGATTAACTATAATTACTACAGCGTCCACAGCAATTTCGTGTAAAATTAGGCTTACATTCCTTTCTTTTGCATCTGTAATTTCTTTTAATTTGGGTTTTCTTGAAGCCATTGCAATGTCACAAGCACCGTCTATTAGTGATGCATAGCCATGACCACTGCCGCCCCCTTCCACCCTTATATCCACGCCAGGATATTTCTGCATAAACGCTATTGCAGCCGCGTTAGCAATAGGTAATACTGTAGTGGAACCTATAACACGTATGCTTTCAGTTCTCCAAGCGCTATCTTCAGGTACTTCTACTGTTGTTAGAGGTGAAGCAACCCATGTTCCAATTCCCATTCCTATTAGCAGGCCAATTATGAACACTCCCAAGAACTTTACGTTCATTTCATTTTCACCCAATTGAAAAAGAACGAAAGTATAATATATATTTTATCGAAGTAATAAATATATATGTAATTATACTATATAGATATATGTATTAGAGGTTTAAAATATTGAGTGAAAAACTAGACGTATACAGGTCGAGGTTGGAGAACCTGAACCCGGTAAAGAGGCTGTTGGTAAAGTGGAAGCTTCAAGAGGTGACTTGTTCTACTACGTGAAGAGTGGAGAAGAGAATCCACGTATTCCAAATACTGTGAGAATCAGGACCCCTAAGCTACAGAAACAATGCAGGTTTGCCGAGAAAACCAAATATTCGTAGATCGAAAACATAAAATCTTTGTCACTGCTATGAAAAGGCATGCATCGATCTTCTTTTGAACTATAAAAGACTCGTTGCTTTCAGGGCATGGTTAGCGGAGTTTAAGTGTAAGTATAATAGTTGTAACAAATGTGAGACAAACTATTCACTTGTTTGAGTGTCTAGAATGTTTTGGAAACTATGGTAGCTTTAGGTTTTTTAAAGCATCCTTGATATTATCTTTTTATTAAGTTGCGTTTTACTGTTAAGAATGAGTTCGAGGGTAATGAATATTTGATGGGTGTTTGCATGAATACTTTAATTATGCTCTTTGACGGGGCTGTTGACGATAAAATTCCTGAATTAGGGTATAAAACTCCTCTTGAAGTTCTTGAGAAGCCATTTATTGACGGTCTAGCTTCAAGTGGAATATATGGGTGTACGGATCCCAGAGAGTATACTCATTTATTTCTTTTAGAATTTCTTACGGGTAGTAATATTGTTGTTCCCCGGGGGGTTATTGAGGCTCTTGGGCTCGGTGTTTCCTTAAGTTCAAACCAGGTGGCGTATAGGCTTAGTCCAGCAATAATCAAGGACAATACGATTAAGTGGGTTTACAGACTTTCTCGGGAAGAAGAAATAAGGCTACAGAATGCTGTGATGGATTATTTAGGCTTATTAGGGGATCTTAATCCTAGGGTTTACTTTTATGGTGGGGGGAGAGGCGTTATTACGGTAGAGTCTTCTTCTGCTTTGAAACTTCCATCTCCGCCTTCGTCAGCAAGCATTGAAACCATAGATTTAGGGGAGTTTGAAAACTTTATTAGGAAAATAGCTTCCGAAACTGGTGGGCTGATAGTTTTTCCTTGGGGTGGTGGATCATTGAAAACTGTTGAAATTCATAGTCGTATTAGATCGGAAATTTACCCAATAGTAGTGGTTTCAAAAAGCCCTTCGGTGCTAGGTGTTGGCGCATTCCTTAAACTTGGAAAAGTTAGAGTTTTCAATTTAGGTGAGAGGTTTCATAAAGCTTTTTTACACCTTAAATTTTCCAATGTTCTTTTACACATCGAAGAGATTGATGAGGTTAGTCACAAAAAGTCCCCGAAGCTGAAAATTTCGTTGCTAAAAGAAATTGATAAGGTGTTAATGGAAAACATCAAACTTATGGAAGGCTGTAAAGTAGCTGTAATAGTTGATCACGGTACATCATCTATAACTGGTAGACATTTAGATGTTAAAGTTCCGTTTGCAGCATCCAACATTATTGACCAGTTAAATCCCAGAATTAGATTTTGTGAAACTAGTGAAAACTATGTTCCTCTTAAGAAACTAGTGAAAGTAATCTTAGGTAGCTTTTAATTCTAAAATATGCGGATGAAACTTACTTCTTTTTAAGACTAAAATCTTTTATAACCGTGTATGCAAAGTTTTCAGTCCTTTTAATCTCATAGTCTTTGATCTCTATTTTTCGATCGAAAAGTGGGCAATCAAAAACTAAGGTGTGATATTCACCCATCTCACCGCATGGATCGATGTTTTTATCGATTTCTAATAAAAATAAATGTACAGTATCAGCGTTAAGTTCAAATCCTAGCCATTTTTCATCTAAGTAGCGCAGATCGACCCCGCAAATAAAAGTTTTAATACCTGAAGATACTTCTTCAAAGAGTATTTCTCTCGACTTGTTCGCGTCTCCAACCCAAAGCGGCTCTATAAGTTTAATATTTACCTCATTGCAAATATCGCTTAACCACCGTCTATGTTCCTCAATATATAGATCTCCTGCAACAACGGCATCAATTTCCAGAGAGGAAAAATAATTTTTTAAAATATTCTTTTCCTGTCCCTTTTTGGTTTTTAAAAAGGACACCGGGATATTTAAAATATTTGACATAATTCTTACTATATGGGCATTTTCTGTGTGAGGAGATGGCCTTGGAAACTCGTAAATGACATGAAGTAAACATTTTATGTTAAAACCTTTTTCCAAACTTTTCATGAGAGAAAATACAGATTCCTTTCCTCCAGAAAAGAAAACCACTACATTCAATATCATACCTCCTTTAGACGGCAGGATAAGCACCACATATTCTGCAAAACTTGTTTGAAACTTCCGCTCCACAGTATTTACAGGCATTTGATGCATCTTTGGCTTTAGGGATTTTACAACCAATGGTTTTGAATATTTTAAAGTAAAATGCTTGCTCTTTATCTCGTAGTTTAACTTCCTTAGACAACTCATTAAACTCTTTATCAGACATCATTTGAGCAAATATCGTATTAAGAGCGCTTGCGCCGCTTCCTACTTCTATGGGATCTTTGGATCGCCAAGCAACTTTTTCGGGAAGATATTTCTCTGCGATTTTTCTCAGGATATATTTCCCAATTACTTTGTTATCTTTCTTAACAACTTTATATTGAATAGGAATGCGTAGTGCCAACTTTACCACGTCTTCACTGGTATATGGTTGTCTTACGGTTATTTTAAGGCTTTTAGCTAACTTGCTTGAAGAGAAGCTCCACGTTTTAACGACATTTTTTATCCATTCGTCAATTTCCCTTAATGGTTTCTCGAGTAAGAAGGAATACCCTGCAAAAAGCTCATCGCCTCCGTCTCCAGTCATTACTACATGGTATCCCATCTTCCTACAAAATTCTAGTCCTATATATATTGGTATACTATTTCTGATTTCCACGGGATCGAACACTTTTAATATTTCAATTACTTTGTATGCTGCTTGAATTGCCTCGTCTACATCGAAATATTTTATGTGCTGCTCGGCTCCAAGATGTTTAGCCACTATTGTAGAAAACTGTAAATCGGAAGAAAACGCTTCCTTAAACACGACCGTAACAAGTGGAATTTTTGAATACCTACATGTTAGTGCCGCAAGAACAGAAGTATCAATACCTCCAGAAAAAAGAATAGCATCTGCTGGTTTTTCTATGATGCTTTTTTCAAGAACGTCAGTTATTTGTTGAATTATTGAAGTAATTGTCATTAATGTTCACCGGGGAAATATTAATATATTATAGGATAAGTTATCCTACGTTATTGAATAAATTATTCAAACTATTCATAATAAAGCTTGTGGTGAAGAAAGATGCCGATAAGAACACCTAACGATATATTGATATGTTTTGAAGAAGAGAAAGCAAAGCAATTCATAGAAAAAGTGTGGGGACTAAATCCAACATTTATCTGCGTGATAGGTAACACAGAAACAGCTAAAATTCCAAGGATATCTGCAGCAGGAAAATATCCTGAATTAACCGACTACACACCTGCCGCAGACGTAGAATTACTATTTTACGGAAGATGTAAGTGCATAAAGGGAGTACCCGTCACCCCCGAAGGAATACCAACCCCCGCATTAATTACAATGTCAGCAGTACGGGTTGCAGATATACCAGTATTCGTTGTAAATGCAGGTGTCAAAGTTAAGCCGCACATACCCTTTATAGAGGTTGAAGGTAGTCCAGGAAATGACATAAGAACCGGACGAGCAGTTAAAGATCCAGAAAAAATATTTCAAAGATCAGTTCTTTTAGGTGAAAGTTTTGCAAAGATATCTGATTACTTAGTAATAGGTGAAAGCATTCCTGGAGGAACAACAACTGCACTGGGCGTTCTTCTCGCTATGGGAATAGATGCCGAGGGAAAGGTTAGTAGCAGTATGCCGAATAATCCGCATGATTTGAAACTTCGAGTTGTAAAGGAAGGTTTGGCTTCTACAAACGTTGACCCAGAAAGGTTGAAAAAAGACCCGTTAGTTGCGGCTTCAGCTGTTGGAGACCCGATGATGGTAGCATTTGCAGGGCTTGTAGTGGGAGCAGCAAAAAGAATACCTGTGGTTATGGCAGGGGGAACACAAATGGCCGCTGTCTTAGCTATAGTAAAAGGGAAAAATCCAAATGTTTTAGAAAATGTTGTTATAGGTACTACCAGGTGGATAATTGGCGATAATACTTCAGATCTTATATATTTGGTGTCTCAGATTGCAAGGGTTCCTGTATTAGCTGCAAATTTAAACTTTAGCTATTCAAAATACGATGGGTTGCAGATGTATGAAAAGGGTGCTGTAAAGGAAGGTGTTGGCGCTGGTGGCGCAACTATTGCTTCTATTTTGAAATCGAAGGGTAATATTACGTGTAAGACTATACTTAGTGATATAGAGAAAAACTATGAACGCCTTCTTTCTCTTAAGCATTGAAACCGTTTACTTAATATTTTTCTAGCTACCTTCAGGTCATTAATAGTGTTCACATTTACAGCAAAGTCCAAGGTTTCTGTAATCAAATATTTCTCATCAAGATGATCTTTATTCAACATTTCATTTCTATTAACAACGCTAACTCCACGAGGTACTACGATCTGACCATCTACTGTGATCTTAAACGTTGAGGTTATACCTAATGATTTAGTAACATAAAATGGTACTCCAACAACCAGAGAAGATCTTCCCCATTTAAAATAAGTTTTTATTACCATGTCAATTGATTCACCTCTGAGCAACGGCATATCTGCTGGACATACAAATACATGAGGCGATGGAAGGTAGTTCATTGAATATTTTAGGTCCTCAACGTATCCAAGCCCTGGCGTTTTAATAACTTTAAATCCTTTCTTTTCAACGTATTCCTTCGTTTTTGGAGTAAATGGGCTAACAGATACAAATATTTCTCTTATGAGCCGAGATTCCGATACTGCGTTGAGAACATACTCTATCATGGGGATTCCAAATATTTTAACAAGCGGCTTCTCCGTACATAGTTCCTTTAGTCTTGTGCCTTTTCCACCTGCCGTTATAATTGCATCAACTTTAGGCATTCTACCACCACGAGAATTATCAACAATATAACTGACCTTGCTATTTCATTTGTTGCTCCTAACACGTCACCAGTAACACACTCAAAATTTTTCATGGCTATTTCCGCCATAACGATCCCTGCTAGACAACTACTGAATATTAGTAGAAGAAATATTATTACAAATTCTACATTACTGAAAATATCGAATATTCCAGTCAAGTATCCTGCTGTATATATTAAAGCCGTAGATAGAATTGTAGATAGTATTAGACTTTTATATTTCGTATTTTTGACAAATATACTTCCAATACCTTCATCCCTAGGCTTACCAATTGCTGCGCAAGTCACCATCGAGTTTCTCGACAAAACTTCCGCAGCAAACGGCGCTAAGAACAGCAAGTAAAAAGGTAGCGAAGATAGAGATGTAACCACCAGTAGGGTGAAAAGAATCGCATGTATTATTCCTCCGGTTCCGGCTCTAACGTCTTTCATTGCTCTTATTTTATCGTCCTTTGAACCCACGGTAATTACGCCATCTCCAAAATCTATAAGCCCATCTATGTGCAAAAATCTATTTGTTCCATGTAATGTTGCAAGTACAATTGTTGATGATACGAGCGGTGGGAAGACATTATTTAATATCAAGAGCATACTGCCTGCGATGAAACCGAAGAATGCACCTATTAAAGGTAGCAACCAAAATTTCCTAGATAATTCATATACATCATTGCTATCAGCGTTTACTGGTAAGACTGTGAACAGAGAAAATAAAGTCTTAACAGCTCTTAACGCACTCATATATTTTCCTCCAATAGTTTTGAATAGATTTTTGACATAATGCTGCCGATTAGCGATGCAACGATGTCGTCAAGAAATGGGCCGAGTTTTCTAATGATCCCCGGTTTATTCGTGTCGTATCTAACGTATTCGAATAATCCCTTTGTCCCAGCGATGTATTCAGCTAATGCCATTCCTAGTATTTCGTCAGTTAATAAATGAACGGGATCTTTCATAAATTCTTCAGCGCTGAGACCGTAAAGTTTGTTCTTTACACCTGCTTCCTCTAACAAAGCTGCCGCGAGAATCATTGCATTAACATTGATATCTTTCTGTAGAGTCCTCAGCGATCGTATAAACATCTTCTTCAACACTTTAAGATCCCAGCGTGGATGGGGAACATATAGCTCCTTTGCTGCTTTCCACATATCTTTAATACTTATTCCCCTCTCTCCTAGTACTGTTAGGAAGTCTTTAGGACAAGGTTTATCTCCTGCCTTTCTAATAGAGTTAAATACCGCTTCTCTAACGGATTTTGCGATAGCTATTCCCACGTCGGTTGCAGTGCCAGCGTATTTATAACCGTCTCCTATCGGGGTTGCAATTGCAACAGCGTCACTAGTGGTTCCTGTAGCTTCTATTCCATGATCCCATAGAGCCGCGGTTTTTGCTTCGGTTATTGTCATAACGGCATTTGTAAGACCTGTTTTTTGGAGAGGCACGTTTAATATTGATATAATGTTTATTGTTCCAATTTTGTTGTTAAGGTCGTTAGTTTGCGTGTTAGGGTTTTCTCCTGCAAATACAGCATTAGATGTACCTGCGGTAGCAATAGAGATCGCTTTTACATTATTAACTTTTTTCGTCGAAACCGTAAGTACTTTTTTGATATTGCTGGCTGTCATGAAACCTATTGCATTATTTTTTAGCTTTAATTTTCGATACACTTCGAGCAGATCCTCTTCTGGCTTTTCGCTACTGTAGTTTTTATGTACTTGAAGTATAACAACCGTGTCTGAAACGGCGAATCCTCCATTTACTACTGCGGAACTGAGAAATTGAAATTTATCTGGTAAGTTTATTATTGCAACGTTTTTTCCATCCGTTTCCGAAAAACTCACTTTTACGCTTAACTCTTCCATTCACAACCATCTCCTTGAAATCATGTTGTAAAAAAGGTTTTCAATTAAGTATTGTACATGGATTCCCACAAAAACATATAACGGAAGTGTAATCAAAACAAGAAATAGAAATGAAACGAGATACATTATTTTTAGTGCCTCCTGTATGTAACATGTATCTTTCGGTATTTCGCCGTTTCCTAAGGTGTAGTAACCTATTTTTTCAAGTTTTATACAGAGACCTCCGGCTAGCGCTGACATAGGCCAGCCACTATTCGGACTTTCTGTTTTTGAATGGTTCCTTTTAGCAATTTTTGCAGACATGTACCAATTTTTACGTAGCAAAGCTGTTGCCAGTATAATAAATAGTACCGACAGTCTCGCTGAGATCCAGTTTGCTAAGTCGTCAAGCTTAGCTGAAAACCACCCGACATTCTTGTATCTTCGATTCTTGTATCCTACCATGGCATCTAAGGTGTTTACTGCGCGATAGGCGAGTGCGGCAGGTATACCCGCGATGCCGAAAAAGAGGAGTGGAGAAAAGATGCTATCAACAATGTTTTCAGAGATACTTTCTATAGTAGCAGAGATAATGTGTTCCTTATCGAGATTCTTAACATCTCTACTTACAATCATTGCCACATTTTTCCTTGCACCCTCGAGATCGCCTTTTTTTAGGCATTCCATTATAGGGGTTGCATGTTGTTTCATGGATTTGATTGCAAAGGTTGTTTTAAACATGAATGCTGAAAGAATTATCCATGCTATTTCTCCAGTAAGCTTTCTGACTGCTACAAGAAGCAACGTGAAACTCAAAGTAAAAATAATGATTATCGAAACTCCTAAGATAACTCCGAGTATTTTTTCTAGTCTTTCATTACCTCGTGGAATTTTTTTATCAATAAAGGAAATAACTTTACCCATCCACACAACCGGATGAAGAACGTAAGGTGGCTCTCCTAGTGTGAGGTCAATAAGAAACCCTAGAAATATTACCGTCGCCGCAATAATCACAATGTTGTTCACGGCAGTCACATTTCCCCGTTTTTTGGCTTTTTTATATGTGTCAAAATAATGTTCATAGCTTCTATTAGTTTATCATTTTTCTCCGGTGTTTTTATTGCAAATCGTGTATATTTTTCGCATGGAGGCCCGAAAGATGTACAGTCCCTTACTAAGATTTTCCATTTTAACATAGTTTTTTTGAACTCTTGACTGTTAATTCCTAAACCATCTATGCGTACGAAGAAGAAATTTGCATCAGGGTATATAGGCTTATAGATTTTTGTTTTCTGCAAAGTGTCAAATATTCGATTTTTCTCAGGCTTTATAGCCTTGATTGCTTTTTCCAAGTGGTCATAGCATTCATTTATGAGTTTTGATGCTACAAGTTGCGCAATAGTGTTTACGTTCCACGATAGCCGTGCATTTTCCATATATCTGATTATTGGTTTGCTTCCGATGCCGTAACCTACTCTAAGACCTGGAATTGCAAACGATTTTGTAAGAGAACGAATTATGAAGAGATTGTTATGGTTCTCCACCTCTTGAATACATGAAAAGTTGTTTGGACTTTCTACAAAATCGATGAAGGCTTCATCAAGAAATACTAATATTTCTCTTTTTTCACATTCTTCTACAAATTCTAAGATTTTCTTTTTTGTTTCAACTTTACTGGTTGGGTTATTAGGATTGCAAAGGAAAACCGCTTTAATTGAACGGTCAATTTTTTCGAAGAGTTCTTCAAAATTAATTTTAAAACTGTTATCTTCACTTAGTGGGAAATATATTATACGTGCTCCTATAAATCTACATGAAAAAGAATATTCTTCAAAAGTAGGTTGCGGTATAATAACCTTATTTCCTCTTTCCAGAAATACTTCTGAAAAAAGCCTTATTAATTCTACGGATCCTCCTCCAACAATTATTTGATCAACAGAAATATCAAAGTGGTTTGAGATTGCCTCTTTCAACCGCACTGCTGAATCATCGGGGTAATGTTGTATCTTATCGACTGTCTCTAAGAAGAACTGTTTTAGTTCGACGGGTGGTCCGAGAGGGTTGATATTACTGCTAAAATCTTCGACGTCACCATATTGCCAAATATCGCCGCCGTGTTGAGGTCTAGTCAAGCTTAAAATTTCTCGTCTCACTTTTCGTTCTATATCCATCAACCCACAACCTTTAATAAAGAATTATCGCAAAGGTCTCTTTGGAACAACAAAGGTCTCATTTCCATTTCTCATTACGGTCGCTTCTACGCCATAAACCTTTCTAATGAGTTCTTCGGTGATCACTTCTTCTGGTCGTCCAAAGGATACTATTTTCCCACTATTAAGTATTATTATTCGGTCGCAGTATTTAGACAGCAGATTCACGTCGTGGGATGCGGCGATTATCGTTATTTTCCTTCTTGAGAGTTCTTTAAGGTACTCCATCACCTCTAACTTATACTTTAAATCTAAATGGGCACTAGGCTCATCAACCAACATTACTTTTGGCTTTTGCGCTACTGCTTTTGCAAGCAACGCTCGTTGTTTTTCTCCACTACTTATTTCACTTAGCTTCCTGTCTGCCAAGTGATGTATTCGAAAAGTTTTCAGTACTTCTTCCACTATTTGCTCATCCTCTTTACTTTCCCACCAAATACCTTTAACATATGGATATCTGCCCAAAAACACGAAGTCTGAAACCGTGAGGTTAAATTCACTTGAAAGTTCGGTTGGGACGCTTGCACAGATTTGCGCAACCTCTATAAGTTTCAATTTATCTATACGTTGACCGTCTACGTAGATGACGCCAACTCGAGGTTTTAACACACCACTAATACATCTTAAGAGGGTTGTTTTCCCAGATCCGTTAGGTCCAATTAACCCTAAAAATTCTCCTCTTTGTACTTCAATTGTTATGCCATCTAAAACCTTAACACTTTCATAGTAGAAAGTAACGTCCTCTATCTTTATTATTACAGCACCTTCATACAACATATTCTTTCCCTCTTTTAATTAGTAAATACGCGAAAAATGGAACCCCGATTAACGATGTTATCGCTCCAACAGGTAATTCTACTGGTTTTAATACGGTTCTCGCAAGTATATCAGCTATCATGAGAACATTCGCTCCCACAAGCATTACGGTTGGCAGTAAAATCCTATGGTCACTACCCATAAGAATTCGAGCAATATGAGGTACAACAAGCCCTAGGAAGCCTATTATGCCAGTAAACGCAACACATACGCTAGTGAGTAATGATGTTATGATTATCATGAGTCTTTTGAAAGAGTGCACATCGAGCCCTGACTGCATGGCCTGTTCGTCTCCGAGAAGAATGACATTAAGTTCACGGGCATATAGAAGGACTATTATTGAAAGCGACAAGGAGGGAACAAAAATTATCCAAACAACTTTCCACGATACGTAAGCGAAACTTCCAAAAAGCCAGAATAGAGCACCGTGGAGTTTCTCTCCACCTAGTACTAAGAAGATCGTCGTGAAAGATGAGAAAGCTATACCAACTATAACTCCTGCAAGAACATAACTTAATGTCATTCCTCCTGAAGCTTCTGCCAAAAACATTGTTAATAAAAATGCGAGAAGAGCCCCCAAGAATGCCGCAAGTGGAATAGTGTAAAATGGGATTTTTACTATGGTTATTCCTGCAAACATCGCAAGACATACTCCAAATGCAGCTCCCGATGATACACCAGTTATGTAGGGGTCAACGAGAGGGTTTCTAATTATCGCTTGCATGACTGCCCCGGCGATTGAGAGGCCTATTCCAACGCCAATTACACATATGGCTCTTGGCAACCTTATATGGTAAACTATTAGTTCATTTATGTTGCTCACTCTACCTCCATTCTTTAAAACATTTATGAAAGAAGTAAGTGCTTCTGAGAAACTCATTTCAACAGGTCCCAAAGTTAACGATAAAATAAATAAAATAAATAGGGTAGATAGCCCAATTACAGTTACCATGACTAATCTTAATATTTTTTGCCTTACTATAGATTCACCCATCTCCGCTCACTGCAATTCAGTTATACGCATAGACAGGCAAAGTCGATGTGGTGAAGACCGCTGTTAAGAATGTGGAAGGTAAATAGTCGGTGTAATTGTCACCAATAACGTTAGGAATTTCTGTATGGAATATGTCTGGATACAAGATTCTTGCCAGTAACTCTACTGCTTCAACAACTCTTACGCTCGGTCTTAAGAAAATATTTTCTCCTTGCCCTATTAGGATGTATACTTTATTATTTTGCACTGCTGGTGTTGAGTTCCAGAGAGCGTCATTTTTCAACGAATTTATAATATCTTCTGGTTTTTCTCCCATCATTGTTGCCGTAACTAAAATTACATCTGGCTTTCGAGCTACGATTTCCTCTAGGCTCACAGTAGGCCAGCCGCTGAGATCAGCAAATACATTTACTCCTCCTGCTAAGTATATGATGCGAGATAAGAAGGTATCGTTGCCGCAAGTGTAAACTGGGTTAAGCCATAGTGCAAATAGCACTGAAGATTTGTTCTCTACGTCTTTAACTGCAGATTGCACATCATTTATTCTGTTTGTCATGTCCTTGACCAGTTTATCTGCTTTATTCTTCTCACCTGCTATCTTTCCGACTAAGCGTATGTTGTCATAAATTTCATCTATCGTTTTACCAGGATATAGAGCGACCGCAGTTATGTTTAAAGAATCCAATTGTCCGGCAAGATCTTGGTGAGCTGGTACTCCTGCATCTAATAGTACAAGATCAGCGTTTAATTTAACGATTTTTTCGAGATTTGGATCCCAATAGCCACCTATACTCTCAATTGTTCCATTTTCACGCATCTCAACAACTTCCGGCGGATAGTCGCAATAATCGGTTACGCCAACAACTTTATCGCCAAGATCCAGTGCGAATAGCAGTTCAGTAATAGATGGAGCTGTTGAAACTATTCTCTGTGGTTTTTCTTCTACGATTACAGTTCTATTTAGTGCATCGGTTATTGTAATGGGATATTTTGGTCCGAATATTATTCCGCTTTTCCACGCCATCCATGTGCCTGTTGATATAGCTGCTATGGCTACTATGACTATTATTATGATGGCAAGTTGTCTTTTGTTAAGAACCGTACCTACCACCCCTCGTAGGATAATTTATCCTAATATGCACGTAATAATATTTAAGCTTATTGCCAATGATCCCTGCCACGTCCAACCTCTTAACAGCTTATTGAAAATGTTAGTTCGCAGTCTTTCAATAATTAAGGTCTATACACTATCATCCAACTATTACCATGCTTGTCTAATAGAGGATCTTCGTAACGCTTGGTACACGTATATCATACTAGTATGAATGAAACGGTTATCCTAGGTGTGCGTGTAGTTGGAAAAACCAGTTGTTAAAAATAAGCATGATCCTACACAGCCCTGATATGGTTCCCATTAAATGCTGGATAATAACATAGGTACATGCAGCTGATCATATACTTATTTGCGCAACATTCGAATTGTCCTCATAAAATCATCTTTTTGGTTTTTAGGAAAATTTACGGATGATTGATGGTTTATAAAACTGTGACTTGTCTTTCCAAATTGTGTTGGGTTTTTAGGTTCATAGTTTGAATTATGTTTTTAGATTTGAGTTTTAACTTCCGTTATTTCAAGGCTTACATCGATTGCTTTAACTGAATGAGTAATATACCCAGAGGAAAGTATATCTGCTCCCGTTTTTGCATACTTCTCTACATTTTCAGGAGTTATTCCTCCCGATACCTCGATTAAAACCCTATTTCTTAATCCTTCTTCCTTTAATTTCCTTATTGTTTCTTTTATTTTGTCTGGTTTCATGTTATCTAACATTATGATATCTACTCCCTCTTTGGCGGCTATTAAAGCATCCTCTATTTTTTGTACTTCTACTTCTATCTTTTTGGTAAAGCTTGCTGCTTTTTTAGCTCTTTTTATGGCTTCTTTAACTCCCCCAGCAATTACAATGTGATTGTCCTTAATTAGAATGCAATCATCTAGTCTTAACCTGTGTGTGTCTCCTCCACCTATTCTAATAGCTTTTTTGTCAAAATATCTGAGACCGGGAGCAGTTTTTCTTGTCCCAGCTATTGTGATTTTTGGGTTCACTTTCCTTGCTTTTTTAACCATTTTATGCGTGAGGGTTGCTATTCCGCTCATTCTCATAAGTAGATTTAGAACTGTTCTCTCGCATATTAAAATGGATTTTGCTGGGCCCTCTATTTCCATAATAACTGTTCCAGCATCTACTTTGCTTCCATCGCTAACTGCACTTCTAACATTTATGTCAAGTTCTTTAAAAAGTATGGAAGCTTCTTCTATGCCAGCTATTATACCTGGCTCTTTTGCAATTATTTGAGCCTTAGCTACAAGATTTTCTGGAATAATTGACTCCGTAGTTATATCTCCAAACCCTATATCCTCTTCTAACATTCTTCTAAGCTTTTCTCTAATTATTAGGTGAGGTGTGGACATTTTGACAACGCCCTTAGAGACTTATGTACACATTGTCGGCATGGTTTTAAAGTTATATTGCATCTGGCTTCGATGCTTACTCCACATTTCATTTTCTCAACCATTTTGTTGAACCCCTTAAAATCCAAGATTTAAAATTTAAATTAGCAGTCATTTAAATGACCATCACATTAATTGATAATAAAGTATCAGAGTCGGATGGTTAAAAATGAAGATTATAGCCGTTGAATATGCTCTTGGAGGTTTTTGCCGAGAAGAACTTGCTGAAGAAATACTTCTTGAAGGATATGCGATGCTTCGAGCCCTAATAGAAGATCTGAAAAGAGCAGGATACGATGTTCTGACTACTGTTGATTCTAGAGTTTTAGAATATTGTCAATTAGCAGCTGATGAAATTATTACTGTGCCTAGAGGAAGAAATCCTCTTAAACTTCTCGAACCTTATTTAACACATGTTGACGGAGTAATAGTTATAGCTCCCGCCTTTAAAGAGGCACTACACAATATAACACGCTTCTTTGAAGGAAAGGGTATAAAGGTTCTTGGTTCATCATCGAATGCAGTTAAAATATGCTCAAACAAATACGCAACGTATAATGTTTTAAAAAGGGCTAAGATATCGATTCCAAAAACTTTCCTTGGCTTATTTGATGAAGATATGGAGTCTTTGGAAAGTGAGGCTCTAAAAATAGGGTATCCGATTGTTGTGAAGCCTGTTGATGGAGTTGGTTGCGCGGGGCTCTCAATGGTTAACAAGAAAGAAGAATTAGAAGTTGCTGTAGAGAGAGTTAGAGGCGAAACACATGAGGATTGTTTTCTGATTCAGGAGTACTTGAAGGGAGATCATGCAAGTGTTAGCCTCATTAGTGACGGTGAGAAAATCGCTGCATTGGCATTAAATGCGCAGTATATTAAGCTTGGATCACCTGCTGAGGGAGCGTCCTATGAAGGCGGTCATACGCCTTTTAATCACCCTCTAGAGTCCTTAGCCGTAAAGGAAGCGATAAAAGCTGTGAAGGCGATTGATGGGTTGAAAGGTTACGTGGGAGTGGATTTAGTGATTACAAGTAAAAGACCTGTTGTAGTGGAGGTTAATCCTAGACTTACAACTTCTTATCTTGGGCTTCGAGAGATTTTAAATGTAAATGTTGGGGCTGAAATTGTAAAAGCTTCATTTGGACTTGGAGTACCAACTAGCATTGAAAGAAAAGGTTACGCAATTATAGGGAAAGTTCGTTTTGATGAGAAATTTGCACTTAGTAGTGAGAAAATTAAGGCTATCGGTGAAATAGATGGTGTTATATCTCATATACTTATTCCAAAAACCTATTTACGTTCAGGTGAAGACATAGCGGTTGTTGTTGCCCGAGGTAAAAGTTTAGAAGAAGCAAAGCAGCACTTCGAAGATATTAAACAAGAGATTTACGAAGTTTTAAGCTCATAGGAAACCTTCTTTTTCTAGGTCGTTAATTGTGATATTTTGGTTGTGTAATGCTGTTGCTACAAGAACTCCTGCAACGCCTATATCCCTTAGTTTAAGTAAGTCGTAAATGTTTTTTACGCCTCCTCCAACTAAAATTGAAGCTTCCACGTTTTCGACAACTTCTCGTATAAATGGCAGGTTAATCCCCTTGCTAGTGCCTACACGTGACAGATCAAGAACTATGAACTCCTTGACTCCCATATCCTTAAAACTTAACATAACCGTTAATGGGTCCCTTTCCTTAACTTCTTCACATAAACTAAGCAGTTTTCCTCCATAAAGATCAATACTCACAACTAGGTTTTCTGAATATGAACGTGCAGCTTCTCTTAAAAATTGAAGGTCACGTAGAGTCTCGGTGCCAACTATAACTTTTTCTACACTGTGTTTCAGAAGTTTTTTAAATTTTTCAAGGCTACTTACGCCAGCATCAACCATGAGAGACAAACCTGTCTTGCCAATGTTTTCATAAAGAGAGTAGTAGGGTTCACCACCTGCTATGGCGTCAAGATCAGCAAGGTAGAGTTCCTTGAATCCCATATTTCTGAAAGTTTTTGCAACTTCCAGTGGATCAGTTGAAGGACATATCTTGCTTTTAATGGGTTTATATTTCTCCCTTTGCCCCGCTATAGCGTGAACCACAATGCCGCCCTTTACATCAATGACAGGAATAACCCTCATATCGAACCCTCCATGCCATCAGTGACAAGAATGTTTGTTTCAAATTAAAACTTATATTCTCAATAAACTGTAAAATTCTTACTTTGATAGAAATATTATATCGCACATTGCTTTACTGCGAGTGTTAACGGGTTATTGGTGTGAGAATATGGTTTATGTAGCTGGTTTTGATATTGGTGGAGCGAACACTAAAGTATCATTGGTAAAAGTTGAAAATGGAATTCTTAGGGAAATACAAACAGCAAAAAAATATTTTCCGATATGGAAAGCTGGAAAGGATAAATTAGTGAACATATTACGGGAAATTACGGATGAAGTTATGCATGGTGTAAAGCTTGAAGCAGTTGGTGTAACTATTACCGCAGAGCTTTCTGATGCTTATTGGTGTAAGAGAGAAGGAATAAATCACGTTTTAGACTGTGTTGAAAAGATCTTCAAAAATTTACCGATATACGTTTTGAACTGCGATGGTGGACTGTTAACTGTTGAGGAAGCTAGGAAAGAGTTTTTGAAGGTTGCTGCAGCTAATTGGGCAGCTACAGCTTGGATGATTTCACGAATCATGAAAAATTGTATAGTTATTGATGTGGGCAGCACAACAACAAGTATAATACCAATATTGGAAGGAAAATGTGCTGCTTCTGGGAAAACTGACTTGGAGAAGCTTATGTGCGGTGAACTTGTCTATACTGGAAGTTTAAGAACCAATGTAGCTGCAATAGTCGATAAGATACCTATTAGGGGGAACTACGCGAGAGTTTCTTCGGAGCTTTTTGCTCTTTCTGGAGATGTCCACCTAATATTAGGCAATATACGTGAAGAGGACTATACGACCGAGACTGCTGATGGAAGAGGTAAAACCAGATTGGAAGCGATGGCAAGATTGGCTAGGGTTGTATGTGCCGATATAGAGATGTTAGGTGAAGAGGAGATTGAAGATATGGCAAGGTACATTTATGATAAGCAGATAGATCAAATAGCTGAAGGTTTAAGACAAGTATATAGCAGGTTAAAACCGGAGATTCGTGAAGAAATACCAGTTGTCACTGTGGGGCTAGGTGGGGAATTTCTTGCGAAAAGGGCTGCTGAGAGAGTTGGTTTCAAAAAAATTATTAGTTTGGAAGATTTTCTTGGGGTTGATGCTTCAATAATAGCGCCTGCTGTCGGAGTTGCTTTGATGGTTGCCGATAAACTCGTAGGTCTAAAAGATATAAAAATATGGGAACTTAACACAAGTAAAGGGTGACGTTTTTGAAATTTGTTTTGAAAATTGGAGGATCTCTATTAAACTACAGAGAAGGCTTAAATGAATTATGTAATGTTCTAGGTAAGCTTGCTGCAAAATATAAAATGCTTATAGTGCCAGGTGGAGGAGATTTTGCCGATTTAGTGAGAAGTATCGATAAGATTTTTGGCTTATCTCCCTTAGCTTCACATAGAATGGCTATACTTGCAATGGATCAATATGGAATACTTCTAGCTGATATTACTCCAAACTCCACAATTATTCATACGCTTAACGATGTTGAAAAGGTTTGGGAAACAGGAAAGTTACCAATTTTACTACCTTCACGTTTACTTTTTACTTCAGATGAACTTCCTTCTTCGTGGGATGTAACCTCGGACACAATTAGTGCATATATAGCAAAGCTGCTAAGGATCGAGAAATTGATTTTGGTAAAGGATGTTGATGGAATCTTTACAAGGGATCCTAAAAAATATTCAGAAGCAATTTTATTAGAAGAAGTAACACCTGAAGAGCTCATAGATATGAGAACTTGCGTAGACGCTTTCCTACCTAAATTTCTGCTTTTAAGAAAGGGAATGTTTTGTTACGTTGTTAATGGACTGTATCCTGAAAGAGTTAAACAAATCTTGGAAGGAAAGAAGACGATAGCAACCATCATTAAAGCATGAAAGAGTTCATATTTAATAATACTTCTGATAAACAGGCCTAAAAGATTAGACAGGGAAATAAAAACATCCCCTTCACTAATACCGACCGCATTTAACTGTTGTTTCGATGATTTTAGTCGCTTCATTTGAAACAAAACACGAATAATTGAGAAATGAAATTAAAATTGATCATTATATCAACTCTCACTATTTAACGGAAGAAGATTAAGTTCTATTTCGCGTTTTCATCTTTAAACATTTAAAAACACAACCATCTACATTAAATTTACGATAAAAAGAAGTAAAGATTATTTTTATTTATGACATGCTTAAATACTTTAATAACAATTTTTTCTTGGTGAAGTACGTGACATCATCTTTGAAGGAAGAATTTCTAGAACTACTTGAAAAAGATAAGAAGTTCAGGTATGCTGTTGCAGGTTACTTAGGTTTATCTGAAATTCTAAAAAGGCTTGACGGAATGAAAGAAAGCATGGTCAGGTTAGGAGAAGAACAAAAAAGACTACGAGAGGATTTTAACAAGATGCAAGAAAATTTCAATAAAATACGAGAAGATTTCAATAAGATGCTTGAAATAATGGATGAAAGATTTAGGAGATTTGATAAGAGAATTGAGAAAATTGAGAGGGAAATTAAATACACTAGAAGCAGATTGGAAAGCAGGTTAGACAAAATTTCTTTAAGTGTTGAAGACGATGCACGTGTAATTATTGAGTATCACCTCAAGAAAAGAGGTATAGACATAAAGTTGGGTGAGTTGGTGCTTCCGGATATGCAAGTAAATATTTACGGTACATCAGATAATATATGTGTGATCGGAGAAGTAGAGACTAGGGCAGGAGTTTCTCTCTTAAATGAATTAAAAAGGAAATATAAACAGCTTAGAGAGAAATATCCAGAGTATCTTAGGAAAAAATGTAATTCTTGTAATTTATACATTATCGCCAACTTATGATTTAATTGAAAAAGCGAAAAAGGAAAATATCTGGCTGTTAAGGGCAACAACGGAGTTCGCAAGATTGAATCTATAAATCTGAGAAAACTTCTTTTGAAAGCGGTTAACATATATAGAATTGTTTAAAATCTTGTTTAAGTCATTAACAAGAGAATTGCCTTCAAACTTCTTAGATTTCCTCTTTGCGCATATCTCTGTTTTATTTTAAATCTCTAAAACTTGTGACTTTTATTAAACATAACTATTAAAATTAGCAGCCTGTTCCTTCTAAGACCTTTTGACTACCCCGTCAATTATCTTAAAACTTTGGTAGATAAATGGTTAATTTCAAGTCTTCGCATAGCAAAGCTATTAAGGTAAATATCTATTATATTGCTCTAGCGGGATATATTTTTAATTCGGTTTTTGAGTTCCAATATTCTTTCTCTGCTTACTCTTCCTTTGACGCGATCACCTATGCATGCTGCAGTTCTAAAACCTATGACATCTGCTCCTAGTTCGTAAACTTTTTTAATGTCTTCTTTGCCTAGAGATCCAGCTATAGCTGCCATAAATCCGTGGTCATGAACTTTATCTATAAATGATGAGAGTTGTTGGTCATTTAGGAAAGAGAAAATCTTTTTCCCATCTTTAATCTTGGTGTCTATCATTGCTACATCTGCTTCTACTTGCCTGACGATTTCGGGTATTAGCATGGGGTTAAGACAATTCGCTCGTTGATAATCAGCATAACCGGCGATCACGACTTTGACATCAGGCATAATTTCTTTAACAGCTCTACATGCTTCTCTAGCGAGAATAAGAGCTGAATCGAAGTCTTTTGGACCATACATTCCTAGCTTTACATAGTCTACCTCGCAGACAGCAGCTCCAAGAGCTGCTAAGGAAACCGTGCCAGGAAGATTTGGAACGTCCCCTATGGCGGCGCTGACCTCAAATTCTCTAGGCACAACCTCTCTTACCGATCTTATAATTCTTGGGAAATGTGCCCCGAGGGAGCCTTCAGCCGGATTCTTGACATCGATGATGTCAGCTTCGCCGAAAACTGCTTCTATAGCTTCATCTTTATTTGTGACACTGACTAAGAGTTTCATGGCTTATAACCTCTAAAACTTCAGACTCTTCTTCATCAAGATTTCATTTGAGATGCTTTAAATACTTTTTCCATAATAATATTTATGTCTCCGGCATAAAATTTACGTGGAAGGATGCTAAGATGAGTAGTCAAGAATATTCTTCGAATATGGAGAAAGAGTTGTCAAGTTGGCCTGTTATATCGCTTATTCTTGCAATGATTATTTTGTATGGTGTTGGACTCTATGCAATTGTTAGCGTATTGTTGCAAAACCCTCTAGCAGTTGCTATTGTGTTACAGTTTTTAGGTGCGATGTGGACTACTATTGTGTCGTATTCAAAACTAATAGCTACACCTATACTTTCGTTGATTTTGATTACGATTGGTTTAATGATTTTCATACTTAAACTAATAGCGAAAATTGGAAAAGAAGTTACGACGGTTCTCTTCTATTCGGGACCAGTGATTCTTCTCTTTATAGGAGCTTTATCTTTTCTTATTGGAGTTTTCATACTTGCAATTGTTTTCGTAGCTCTTGGAGCTTTGTTCCTATTTCTAGTTTTTCGTTGGAAGGATAGAATTCGTCTTGCTGGTAGCTTGATAGAACTTTCAGCGAAAGCTGTTAGTGATGAACCAGAAATTATAGGCGTGTCAATGATTTTTTCGATATTTGCTTTTATATCGGCAATAATTGGTATTGCAGGAACTATATGGATATATTATGTTTCCTCTTCTTACTTTGATTCTGAAACCATCGGAGGCATTCTAGCTTTTCTTTACGATTTGGTTTATGCTTGGGTTGTTTATGCTGCGATGTATTTTTCAAATGGAATAATTGTAGCAATCGTTGACGATTGGTATAGAAGCCCATCTAAGGATCAAGCATGGCTTGCGAAGGGAACAAAACGTGTGTTAAAATCTGTGAACCCAATAATTAAGCTCGGCTTTGTAATGGCGCTTCTAGACACCGTGGCAAGGTATGCGAGAAACATTAGAATGGAGCAAGCTAAGAAAAATCCTGTGCTGATTGTTGCTTTAATTTTCTTTAAAATAGCTTCCGCATTAGCATATGGGCTCGCTCAGTTTGTAACCTTCTTCGCTTTACCAGCAATGATTATAGAAGGTAAAGGATTCAAAGACTCCATTAAAAGGTCTTGGGATCTAATAAAGAAACATTTCATCGACGTAATTATATATGCAAGCGGTGTAGGCGTCGTTTACATGTTCTTCATATTCATAATGATACTACTATACGGCGTTTCTGGATATCTGGTCGGAATGTTCATATTGGTTCCAATACTTGGGATCTCAGAGGATCTAATGGTTGTAGCAGGTATATTGACCGCCATTGGCTTCTTGGTATTCGGGTTTATACCAGCTTACGTAATGGTTCGCCCATTACAAGTAGCATATAAAACATTACTCTACGAATATGCTCTTGACAGAGAACATGGATTTGCACTCCCATCACGTATACCTGAAGAAATTAAAGAAGAATTTGAAGCAATAATAGCAAAACCACCATTAGTAAAAACAATGTTCAGACAAAACAATCCTTAATACCCGGTGGAACCTCCAAAAATCAAATAACCTATTTACAATAAATTCATATTGACTGAAAATTCTAAAAGAACCAGAAGCTTTCACAGAACAGGAAATGTATTTTTCTTTATCTTTTTAGCTGTTTTAAAAGTTCTTGTTTACCCTTTTCGTAAACCTCTACACACTCAGCTATTTCTTCTTTGTTAACAGATTCTTCCATGTAGTCAGCCTTTTTTCGTAATTCATATAGGAAACGCAGACTTTTAGCTGCGTTTTTTAATCCTAATGTTTCTATAGAATTAGCTAGCTTATCGTCCCTTCTGGGAATTGACCATTGAAGTTTTCGTAATAATGTTTCAGCTAGAAATCTAAGCGCAAAATAAAATGCACTTGCTGCTTTATTATAGCATTTAATTTCGATATCTCTTTTTGCTTCATTTTCTAATATTTTATGTTTTTCCATCCAAAGACCTCTATGAACAGTTTTGCTTCGTTGTTTTCTTTTGTTATTAGCGGGCTTATTCCTATTTTCCAAGAAAATTCTTTTTCAACCTCTCCTTCAATCTCGATCACATCTTTTCTGACCTCGAAGTCCTCTGCGTCAACCACAACTAAAACATTGCTATCATAGACCAAAAGATCCTCGCTTGGAGAAGCAATCACATACCTCAATTTCTCACCAAGCCTATCACGCAATTTTTTTGAAAATTTAACTACTGCTTTCATCCAGGCCTCGTTTGAAGGAAACTTCTCGTAAAAGGAATTAATGAAATTTTTAATTAATGCTTCGTTGTTTTCTTTTGTTATTAGCGGGCTTATTCCTATTTTCCAAGAAAATTCTTTTTCAACTTCACTTTCAACCTCAACTACGTCCTTTCTAACTTCGAAGTCCTCAACGTTAACCACAACTAAAACATTGCTATCATAGACCAAAAGATCCTCGCTTGGAGAAGCAATCACATACCTCAATTTCTCACCAAGCCTATCACGCAATCTCATTGCAAACAGGCTTACTGCCATATCCCATGGTTCAGATGGCCTTATTATTAATGGAAAAAGTTTTTTTAATGCTCTTAACAAATCTAAGACTTCCCCTATTACTTTTACTATATATGAGTTTGATAAAGTAGCTTGTAAATACTTATTGTTAAATTTACTAGGCTACCAAATTATTTAGACTTAACAGTATTTTAATGTTCTTACGAAACAAGACGCAAAAAACTTTGAAATAATTATACAGTACTTGTTTTCTTGATAACAGTTTGCTCGAAAGATATGTCAATATTCTCATAAACGGTTTAACTATGTTGACTCTAACCTTGAGACACGCTTCCAACCATAGTGGTTAATTTTTGAAATCATAAAATTTACCCTTCTAGTTAACCTTTTTGTCAAAACATATATGGCGTAGAAATATACTAAATGCGGAAAGTTATAAGGCCTTCGCAAGTTGGCATGTTAAATTTGCAGTCTCTTGGATAAGGTTGCCCTCCATCGCACTTAAAGATTTCAAATAAGATTAATATTTGACAAGATCAGCTCCAATCTTCAATGCATGTTCCTTTATCTCACTGGTTAATTTTGTAGAATTGTAACCCAAACCTAAACGCCTCTTCTTTAAAGACCTAAATTCAATAGTTTACATTTTCTACGAATTTAAAACATTCCACTTATTATTTGGTACTACCAATATTAGGCTTAGTTTAAGGTATTTGCTGCTTGAATATCTTGAAAACATTTTTATGTAATGTATACATTTAATTGTTTACAGGTGGATTCTATGTCCAAAATAGTTTCTGCACGTATATCTGAAGATTTAGAGAAAGAGTTGAAGCTAATCGAGAAAATTGAAAAAACTGATAGAGCGACCGTGATCAGAAAGTTGTTATCAATAGGTGTGAGTGAATGGAAAAAGAAATATGCCTTGGATTTATATCGCGAGGGTAAAGTCTCGCTGTGGAAAGCAGCTAAAATAGCTGGTTTATCGCTGTGGGAAATGATCGATTTACTGGCTAAGGAAAAAGTGTTACTAAACTATACTATAGAGGATTTAAGGGAGGATATTGAGGCAGCATTGGAGGGCTAGTATTTGATCATTAACTCTACACCACTAATATATTTGGCAAAAATAAACCGATTAGATTTGCTAAATAAACTTTGGAATAACATACAAGCACCAGAAGAAGTTAGAAAGGAATGTGTAGAAGTAGGGAAGGATAAAGGTTATACTGATGCACACAGCTTAGAAAAATTTTTTGACAAATATGTAAAAGTGCATAAACTGTCCGAAGAGGAAAATGTAAAGTTGCTAAGGATTGCTGAAGAATTTAATATCGACTTAGGTGAGGCTGCTGTAATCGTTTTAGCTAAGAAGAAAGAAGAGAATGAAATTTTAATGGATGATTCAAGAGCTAGGAGAACAGCAAAAATAATGGGATTAAAACCAAGAGGAACACTATACATAATATTAAGGGCAGTAAAACGAAGCATAATTTCAAAACAGGAAGCAAGAGAACTGCTGGAAGAATTAATAAGCAAAAATTTTTACATATCCATCAAAGTTTATGTTAATTTTCTAGAGCAGTTAGAAAAAATATAACTGTATTTAAAATTTATCCCTGGGTCTATATGACCAAGATGTTTTGAGAAGTGTGGGTCGTATTGGCATGTTCGTAGATGAAAAATATCGTGGATTAGGCGTAGGATCGCTTTTAATGGAAAACGCATTACTACTTGGGAAACGGTTGCACTTAAGAATATTTTATCTATCTGTATTTGACACGAATATTGCAGGAATCAAATTATACAAGAAGTTTGGTTTCATCGAACATGGTAAGTTCCCGGGATGGTTGCAAAACGGCTATATAAATGAAATATTTATGTCTAGAAAACTATAATCCTTCACATTTTAACTTCATTAAAAGCGAGTTTAACCGGTTATTTCATTAGTTCAAACATGCGTATAATTGATCGCTCTGCTTTCTTAGCAGTTTCTTCAGGAACTTTAACCACATGTTTTTCGTAAAGTAGGGCGTCTCTAACTTTTTCTAGAGTATTCTTTTTCATTTGGATGCAAATAGCTTCCTTGTTTGCTGGTATAAATGTTTTGTCTGGAAGTTCGCGTCGAAGCCTATCGATTAAGCCTATTTCAGTACCCACTATGATTTTTTCCGCATCTGTTTCATGTGCAAATTTTACCATTTGACTTGTCGAACCAACGAAATCTGCTAAACGTTGAACCTCTGGGTCACATTCAGGATGCACCACGACAACTGCACCAGGATGTTCTTCCTTTAAAAACATAATGTCAGCAGCATCGAATTTCTTATGTACATAACAGTATCCATTTTGAGGTACTGGTATTACTTTTACTCCCGTTTCTTTTTCTGTAAACCATGCAAGATTCCTATCTGGACCCATTAACACAGGATTTCTTTTAAGGGCTGAAGCTATTTGAGGAGCATTCGCCGAGGTGCAACAAATATCTGCCTCCGCCTTAGCTTCAGCAAGAGTATTAACATAGGTTATAAAAGGAGCTTCCGGATTGGCTTCTTTCGTTTTTTTCACCAGTTTTGCTGGTAGCTGCGCAGCCATGGGGCAACGGGCTTCAAGAGTGGGTATTATAACTTTTTTGTCTGGATTTAGTATGGAGGCTGTTTCAGCCATGAAATCAACACCGCAAAAGACTATGATGTCTGCTTTGGTTTCTTTAGCCCTTTTTGCCAGTCCCAGGCTATCTCCAAGGTAGTCAGCTATTTCCTGTATTTCTGGTCTTTGATAATTGTGGACAAGAAGTACTGCGTTCTTTTCTTCTTTAAGTTTTTCAATTTCTTTTTGAAGCTTTCTAATGTATTGTTCCCTCATTGCTGAGCCTCTTCTAAGGTTTATGCTATGTGATTTAATGTTGCTTCGTAGTATATTGCTTCGTTCAATAAATATTTGGGAACTGGCAAAAATTCATCTCTGAAAACATTTATTGGCAAAAATTTCCTATAATTGCATAATGAACATTATTTTAATCGACGGTGACCTATGAGATGTTTTTCGGCGTTACAACCGACGTTAATAAACGGCAATTTGTAAGCTGTGCAAGGAAAATAGTGAATAGTTTAAAGTCTAAAGGTACAGATATTGTTGTGGAGGAAAGTTTAGCTAAGAAACTAGGTTTGAAAGGTAAATCTATTAAAGACATGGACGTGGACATGTTAATTTGTGTTGGAGACGACGGTGTTATATTAAAAACTCTTTTGGAACTTAGAGATAAACAAATACCTTTACTAGGTGTTAGAACTCCTGGAAATTTAGGTTTTCTAGCTGAAACAAGTACCACGAATTTTGACAGTTACATTGATAATATTTTAGAGGGAAACTGGAAGGTTGAGGAGAGATCTAGAATAGAAGCTGAAATAGATGGCGAAAAAACGTCGCCAGCATTAAACGAAATTGCAATTTTTGCTAAAAGAAGCGCAACATTAATTCACTACACTCTTAAGATAAATGAGGAGTTTATGTGGAGAGATAGTGCAGATGGAGTAATTGTTTCAACTCCTTCAGGTTCCACAGCGTACGCTCTTAGTGCTGGAGGCCCCATAGTTACATACGATGCACCAGTATTAGTGGTGGTTCCAGTAAATAGTTTAAATCAAGCTAGAAGACCTCTTGTTGTATCTGATGATAGAGAAATTATTATAGATGAAATTGAAAGTCCAGTTACATGTGAAATAATTTTAGATGGAAGAATAAGAGAAAACATTGAAGAAAAAACAGTGAAAATAAGGAAATCTAAGTACGGTGCTTTATTCGTTAAATTAAGTGAAGGGGTTTTTACTCCATTAAAGGAAAAATTGTATATGAAAGTTAGGCAGTGGGAAGAAAAGGAAAGCCTTCCTCCAAGTGCGAAACTCGTTCTGAAAGTACTTGAATATGAAGGACCTATGACCCAAAAGGAAATAGCAGAAAAAACATTACTGCCTAGAAGGACTGTTCGAAACGCGTTGAAAATCCTGTTACAAAAGGAATTAATTGTAAAGAGAACCACGTTAAGAGATGCTCGTCTAAGCATATACCATATAAAGGGGTTCGATGAAGAATAACCTTTGACATACCTGGAATTCTTCGGAAATTCATTTAGATAGTTGTGGCATAATTTACCTATTTTTCTCATTAGGGGGAAAAATAGGTAGTTAGAGGTAGATTTTAATATTTAACCTTCTTTGTTGATTTGCATTACACATAAACCTCTCAGGGCTTCTAATGTTATGGCTTGTTCATTTAGGAGGATGCTAATTATGGTTGAGGTAAAACTGAAATACGGAGAAACATCTTTGAGCACTGATATTCCCGATAAAAATCTCATTGGAGTTATTAATCCTAGATTTGTTAATGGCGTTGAGAATGTTGAGAAAGAGATTTTAAGAGCTATTTTAAATCCTATAAAAACGCCTACATTAAATAAAATTGTAAAACTTGGCGATAAGGTTGCTATTGTTGTTGATGATCATACAAGACCTATTAAAAGTAAAATTATTGTAGAACCTCTTCTAGACTATTTAAATAAAATTGGAATACGAGATGAAGATGTAACGATTATTATTGGTCATGGTTCTCATAGAAAAATTAGGTTAGATGAAGCGGAAAACATTCTTGGGAAAGAAATTTTGGAGAGAGTTAACTGGACGCCTCACGATGCAAGTAGCGAAGACCTCGTATATGTTGGAGAAACAAGCTATAAAACAAAAGTGTACATTAACAAAGTTTTCTACGATGCAGACGTAAAAATATTGACGGGAGATGTATGTTTACATTATTTTGCTGGGTATGGGGGAGGGAGAAAAAGTGTGCTACCAGCAATTAGCGGCATAGAAACCATATCACATAACCATGCCATGTTAACACATCCAAAAGCAATCACGGGGAACCTAGATGGAAACCCTATACATCTCGATATGACAGAAGCAGCTAGATTAGCTAAACCAGATTTCATAGTAAATGTGGTGATGAATCATAAGAAAGAAGTTGTTAGAGCTTTTGCAGGAGATTTAGAGGAAGCGTTTATGCAAGGAGTAAAACTCGTGGACCAAATTTACAAGGTGAAAGTAGATAAACAAGCAGACATAGTTTTGGTCAGTGCGGGAGGATACCCAAGCGACATAGACCTATACCAAGCATATAAAGCAATAGACTCAGCCCTAAGAGTAGTGAAACCCGGAGGAGTACTAGTAGTAGCTGCTGAATGTAGAGATGGACATGGGAACAAGGTCTTCTACGAATGGATGAAAAAATATCAAACCATAGAAGACATGGAAAAACAGATAAAAACAAACTTTAAGTTGGGCGGCCATAAGGCTTACTATATTTTAAAAGCAAAACAGAAAGCCGACATCATCTTAATTTCAAAAATGAACCCTAAGGAAGTAAAAAACGTCTTCAAGCTAGAACCGGCAAAAAGTTTGGATGAAGCCTTAGAAATAGCCTTCACAAAGAAAGGCAAAGACGCAAAGGTAATTGTAATGCCAGAAGCGGCAAAAGTACTCCCAGAACTATCAACATAGAAAGCTTCGGCGATTAAGAAGCTAATAGAAGTGCAATGAAATCTGCGATCTGAAGTATATAGAAATTAATGGGAAAAACTTTGCGACCACTACCATTGTCAGACCCACAGTTGTTCTATTCTCACATGCGATAAGCATATTTCATATCCAACCTCATACAATGATCTCATTCAATACCCTTAGGTCAATGTAAACCATGTTGAATGATGATATTAATAAGAGATAAATGAGAATAGTGTGAAGTGTAGTATCAAGGTCCATGGTGGTTTTATGCCCAGAAAAAAGAAAAGTGGCCTTAAGATACTGGCAGAAATACTTGCTTTAATCGGAGCCACTATTTTAATAGTTTACGGCGCAATGTACATTGTTGGAATTAGTCTGACTGTTTTTTCAATGTTTCATATGAAAACAGTAATTTTCAGCTTAGGAAGAATAATTAACGGTATAATTCTCATTTTAATTGGGTTAATCGTTTTTGCAAGCTATGATGTTATTAAAATCTCACTAAAGACGGAGATGACCTGGACGACCCTATTAGTGCTTGGAATAGCTTCACTAATCTTTGGCGGTGGACTAGGATCTCTATTAATACTTTTAGCTGCGATAATAGATTTGGTTGCCACAGTCTAGCAGCTCATTAACCAATCAACATTTTATTTTAAAGAGTCTTCAATCCATTTCAGATACTCCTTATTTCCTTCCAAAATTGGTAGTGAAATTATCTCAGGAACACTATAACTATGGAGCTCCTTAACCTTTTCAATTAGCTTCTCCATTTTCTCTACACTAGTTTTAATAATTAATAGGTGTTCCTCTGATTCATCTACTTTCCCTTCCCACCAGAAAAACGATTTAACAGTTGAAACAACATTTACACATGCAGCAAGTTTCTCCTTAACCAAAGTCTTCGAAATCTTCTCTGCCTCCTCCTTACCTGAACACGTTACAAAAACAACACGAAAGACATCTCTTAACATCACAACCAACTCCACAAAATAGAATTTTATTAATTTAATAATAGTATTTGCCTTGGAGAACGATGTACGAACCAACACCTACGCGTCTGGGAGGGCTTAGTAAATTCTCCAAGAGTTAAATGCCTTACTTGATCGTTATTATGAACTACGTGCTTGGGATAAGAAAGACGGGTTGACCTTTATAGGGAAGCTTTGATTAAACTTGGGTTAGAGGACGTAGCAAAAGAACTAGAAAACTAGAAAAACCACCTAAAAACAGCTTAAGCAATTATTTTACGGTAACTAGCATTAGGAAGAAAGTTTGTAAGAAGTCTGAAACACGTCTAAACTAACTTATATTCAACTAGTAAATCTTTTAATTTTGAATGGGTTCTTGTTTCATAAGTATTAAGAAATCATTACTTAAAATAACCGTTCTGGGTAATATTTTTATATCTTGTTACTAAATTAACAAGATTTATCGTAAACAGATCTTTCACGTCAATCTATCTATGGATATGTTGAGGATTTGCTATGGGAGGCAACTTGTTTTTTAAGTTTGTTTTTGTTTCAATTTGTTTGTGAAAAGTTTTATATTTTCTGGGAGTTTTTGTTTATTGGTTGCGTTAAATGTTTGTGATTTGGTGAGTGGGTTTGAATGGGCAGTTGGTTGGTGTTTTAGCGGCTTTTTTCGCATCTTTTTCATGGGCTTTGGCTGCTATTCTAT
>JAUQZC010000081.1 GCA_030587435.1 Candidatus Baldrarchaeota archaeon
ACACAAAGCATTTGTCTTATTTTCTGACTTTAAAACATGATCAAATCACTTAATTTCTACAAAATTTCTAAAAACTTTGTTTTCAAAATGACAAAACATGCTTCTACATTATTAATTTTAAAAAACCGTGAACTTTTAACAAAAAACTTATATACTGTTTTTATAAAGGTAATTCTGAATGGGTTTTAGAGGGGAGAAAATTGGCAGCAGCTAGAGAAGCAAAAACTCTAATAATTGTAGTTGGCATAGTGTGTCTTCTCATAGGTTTCGGAATCGGATGGCTAGCTAAACCAGCACCGGCGCCATCAAAACCGACGTTAACCGTGATTGGTCCTTGGTCCGGGGCGGAGATGGAAAAATTTGAGCCTGTTCTGGAAGCATTTACTGAAAAAACAGGCATAGAAGTTGAATACAGAATTTATAGAGCTGAAGACTTGGCAACCATATTACCGGCGCAATTTGAAGCAAAAATGGCTCCTGCTGATGTAATATTTATGTGGGCATGGTGGATTAGAAACAATACAGAACACATACTTGATATCAGCGATATTATTGATCCAGCTGATTTCATGCCTGGTATTGTGGATCAAGTTACAGTTGACGGTAAAATTTATGGAGCACCGTACACCGGTAAAGTTAAGCCAGGATTCTGGTACAGAATATCCTTCTTCAAAAAACATAACCTTGAGGTACCTACTACATGGGAAGAGTTCACAACCCTATTGGAAGACATTAGCAAAATTCCTGGCATAGAGGCACCAATAGCGAGCGGAGACAAAGATGGATGGCCACTATCAGATGTAACCGAACACTTCATATTAACCTTCGGTGGTACGGATCTCTTTGAAGGACTCATAAATGGTAGTGTTTCATGGACGAGTGACGAAGTTAAAGCTATATTTAAGGATAAATTAGTTCCATTGCTCAAAAAAGAATACTTTAGCGAACCTGATGACTGGACTTTGATACTAGAGAATTGGTGGGAAGGAAAACACGCCCTATACTTCATGGGTAGTTGGATAACAGGTATGGTTGATGATCCCACCGATCTAGGTGTTTTCTCGTTGCCAGGAGCAAAAGCGTTCGTTTTCTGTCCAGACTTTATGTTCATACCAAAATATACAAAGCATCCAACTGAAGCTAAAGAGCTAGTCAAATTCCTTTCAGGTGCCGAAGGGCAAACAATACAGGTGAGACAAGGTGGTCACATCGCTACAAACCTCAATGTAGAGCTCAGTGCTTATCCTGAAGTTGATAAAAAGGTAGCTCAACTCTTACAAGGAGCAACTGCAGTCACCGATCTTGACGATACCATTGGCGGCGAGTTCCAAACCACCTTCTGGGATCAATTGAAGTATTTATGGGCTCATCCAGATGAATGGGAAACTGTATTAGCGAAGATAGAAGAAAAAGCACCTTAATGGCAGGTGACGAAATGTCACAAAAAAATACAACTCCTTTATTTTTTCTGGCACCTGCGGTTATTCTTATCATCGTTTTTGTGATTTACCCTATCGTCCAAACATTATGGCTCAGTTTTCTTTCACCTAAAGGCGAATTTGTAGGATTACGTAACTACGCTCAAATTTTAAGGAGCAAGGAAATAATTAATTCAGATAGGTTTCCTTTTGAATGTCCTCCGTGGGGAGCATTAATACATAATGCTGTATGGATAGCTATTCATCTTCCACTAACCGTGTTTCTCGGCCTCTTTTTTGCAATTATCTTAAAGGATGTTAAAGGTGCATCGATAATAAAGTCGATAGTTTTCCTAGGAATGGTAATGCCCATGGTTGTAGGCGGATTAATGGCCAAATTCCTATTTGATAAAGATATTGGAATAGTGAACGTTGTTTTAAGATTTATAGGATTACATTCCTTAGCTGATATTTCGTGGACATATCATCCGGAAACAGCCTTGCTTGCCACAATACTTATTGGAGTGTGGATGTGGACAGGATTTAGTATGATCGTATACTCTGCAGCACTAGCAGCGATACCTCGTGAATACTATGAGGCAGCTGAAATAGATGGTGCTTCATCCTTCCGCAAATTTATTCACATCACACTTCCCTTGCTTAAACCTGCAACTCTCGTTGTTGTAGTCATGACCGTACTATGGGAGTTAAAAATTTTTGACATCGTGTATGTTGCCACTGGAGGAGGCCCGGGAGAAGCAAGCATGGTTTTGGCTATTTTAATGTATATAAAGGCTTTTGTAGCCTTTAATTTCAGCGAGGCAGCAGTTTTAGCAACACTTCTTACACTATTGACGCTACCACCAGCTATTTGGATAGCGAAAACCGCGGTGGGAAGAAAATGAAAGGAAAAGTTTCTACAGTAGTGGCTCACGTAGTAGCATTGTTAATTGGTGTAGTATGGATTTTGCCAGTTGTCAGTATTTTTATGGTGGCAATAAGACCTATAAGAGAGATTTTACATGGATGGTGGAATTTCAAAGAGTTTCACCCTACACTTAAAAATTTTGTAGAAGCTTTGAATCACCCAACTACTCCACTAGGTAGAGGTCTCCTTAACTCGTTCATAATTGCGTCTCTTGCAATGATTACGCCAGTGTTTATTGCGGCACTAGCAGCCTACGCTTTTGCGAGATTTAGTTTTCCAATTAAAACATATCTTTTCCTTACCATTATAATTATGATGGCAATGCCGCAGCAAATGGTTGCTATACCGCTTTTTCAAATAATGATTAAACTTGGGCTTATAAACACGTATCTAGGCTTAATTCTTGTTCACACAGCATGGGGACTTCCATGGATTATTCTATTTCTAAGGAACTTTTTCCTTACGCTTCCCATCGAAGTAGAGGAAGCTGCAAGAGTAGACGGTGCTTCGGACTTCCAAATATTTCTGAGAATTGTGCTTCCAATGTCGTTACCAGCTTTGCTTTCGGTAACTGCTTTGCAGTTTACATGGGTTTGGAACGACTTCTTTCTTGCTTTACTTATTGTATACTCTCCTGATAAGCTAGTAGCCACTCAACGCATTGTTTGGATGAAAGGAAAATATCACACACCTTGGGATACGCTGTGCGCTGGTGCTACATTAGTTATGATAGTTCCAGTCATAATTTATGCTGTTTTCCAGAAATACTATGTTAAAGGAATGGTAGGTTGGGTAATTAAAGGCTAAAACTTCAACCAAAGATTCAACAATTTCATTTTCTTTAGTTTGACCGCTAAATTTAATCTATTTTTTCAGTGATTTTCGATTAATTTCTAAGTATGTGTGTTATGGTTTCTGGGAGAGATGTAACAACGGGTTCGTTTTGAAGAATTTCCATGAAGCCCATGTCATTTGTATATAGGGTTGTTGGTTTGCTTCGTGATATTATTCGAACATGTATTTTGAAATGCTCGTATTTTAACCCTATGGGAGCACTAAATATGGACATATTGATACTCTTTACTCCAAGTTTATTGTGTAGAAGAGATAACATGGTTGATATGTCTTTAGCCATCTTATCAAGCTCATCGTTATTTAGGTCAGTGAAGCACTCTTTGTGTAGCTTACATATTCCAATAACTTCTTTATCTGCTAGTGGGGCAAAGGATGCCACCCAGTCTAATATTTTTCCATTTGAAATAAATCTTTTACCTATTTTTTTCTCGGATTCCACTAAATCATTCCAAAAGCAATTTCCATAAGTTTTATAGTAGTTTTCTGAAGCTTTCAATGTTTTTTCAAGCATAACCGTCGGTTTATAATCTTGAATTATTTGTACGTGTGGATGTATTATCGATGCTCCAGCTGGAGGTAGGTGGTTTAAATTTACCATCACATATCTTGCATCTGGATCTTTACTTATTATTAGTTTAAAGAGGTCTTTGCAGCCAATTAAACAGTTTTCCAAGATATCTTGTGAAATTGAATTTAATTCTAAATAATGTTTTCTGGAAATTATGCCTACACTATGATATTTGGCGAAAGGAAATAAATTTGGGAATAAAATGAAAGTGTTTCTTTTAAATCTACCAGAATCTACGAGATTGCTGGTAAACATGGGTGTATCGGTTAAAACTTTTTCTGGGCAAAATGGACATTTAGCCTTACTTTCTTTAACCATTTTTTCAAACATTTTTTCATTTTTCTCTTCTATTTGTTTCATTCTTGATGCTCTAAGCGTGTTTATTCTAGTCCATCTGTCTAAAAGAGGATCTTTCCTATACTCTATAGATTGAACATCGAGAGAAAACTTCTTAAATGGGTTTAGCAATTTAGCTTTCACTATTATCTTTCTAAACTCAACTCCACCGATCCCCTTCTCAACTACTTCTTCCATTTTAATTCACCAAACTTCAACCTTAATCCCATATATAATTTAAAATTATAACTACTTTCATTTGATCCTCTTAAGAGTATATCGAAAACTACATATTTCAAATATCTCTAGCTATGTTCCAAAATTATTTGGAGATACGTATTTTACGTCAAGTCTATCGTATTTTATTAGTTATTTATCCAAATAGGATGTTTACGTATTCTGAGCTTAATCGTGTTAGGAAAATCTATTTTACATTTAGAAGTCAAAACAAGGTTTGAGATATTATTCGAATCCTGCTGATACGATTATCTCAGTATTACTATCGATTTTCAGCATTAGTGAGGTGGTTACGGTGGAAATGTTAAGTATTTTAATGGTATTGTCAAAATTTTACCTACAGGTTGTGGGACAGTTTTACAGGGACAGCAGGTAAATACGTGTTTGGAGAATTTTTTAACGTTATAATATGTGCCGAAGAAACATTAGAACTCGCTAAATACACGAAATGTTCAGATAAAACTGTAGTTATTGTTTTCAGCATCTGGTAGAACGGTGAGAAGCCTTAAAGCTGTTGAGCTTGAGGAGTTTTACCATTATCAGATGTTTCCTATTAAAAAGAGTTCTCCGGTGGTTGTTTCACTCATTCGGGTGGAAGTTTCAGACTTTTGTTGAGGACGCCTAGGTTGCTTGAGGTTTTCACCCCTATTGTGAATATTATTCCCTTACGTTTTTGTTATTCGTTTAGCTGTTGAGAGAGAAGTTACTTTGGAGGGTTTCTAGGTGCCAGGGGCTAGTCACGGATTTAATTGAGTGCAGAGCTAATATTTGCTTTTCTTTTGTGTGTTTATGTGTTTTGGAGGAGTTTTGCCGGGTGGAAGGTAAACTTTTCTTAAATAGATAATTATTCTTTTCAGAGATGTTTAAAAGTAAGTGAGACTTAATTATTCATGTGTTGCCCGTGCCGGGCAACACATAAAAAATAAGTTACAATATATATTACAACAAAAATGAATGGGAGAAAACAGACAGGTGAAAGATGCCATGAAAAAGAAAGATGCAGTTAAATGGTTAAAATTTCTAACCATAATACTACTATTAGCTCTGCTCTTACCGCCATCGACACCCAAAGCCGCTGCACAAGCAACCGGTGAAATAACCGTGGAGTGGAATGAACTTTCAGGCACAAATACGACAGAGATCAGCCGTGCCCGCAGCAGATGGACATTTGGCCCATCTCTTGAAATAGGCTACCAGTACTTAAATGGAACACCATTGGCCAACAATTCAATAAACTACAATGAGTCGTTTAAAATTGTGGCAACAATTCCTAAGGATGTTTTCGATGAAGGTGCTGATTTAAGAATAGTAAATGTCATACTATATCTTAGGGTGCCGAACATCAGCGCAACAGTGTCTCTTTGGATGGGCATTGAAAACGGATCAGAGCATTGGAAAGCTAGAAGCTTAGTAGTGGATAAATCTAAGAGCAGTGTGCCGTTGCAAATCGGAGAGAGAGTCTTTGATTTAAATACATCGCTATGCAAATTTATCAATGGAACAGATGACTATGTTGTCGAATTTGTGGGTAAATTCGGTGAAAACGCACCAAACGGTGCATACAGCGCGTGGATGTATGTAATGGATACCAAAGATATGAAAATTGTACCATCTTGGAGAGAGTTCTGCTTAGAAGACATGTTCCCAGAGTTAATACTGGGTTCACCAAGAGAATACACATTTGAAATATTGAATGCACAGGGCGAAGAGGCTTGGGTAGCCTTTTACAACGAAACAGTGATGTTTCGAATAACTTATCCAAGTGGAAATATTAGCTACGCTGCATGGCTGTTACCTACAAGGGAAAAGAAAACTGTGACAGTAACGCTATACAATCCTTTCACAGAAGAACCCGTGACAAGAGACATAGATGTTAATATCAAACTTGTCTTCAAGTATGAAAATGGAAACCTTAACGTCGGCATTGGCTACGAGTATTTCACGTGGAACAGCAGCATAAAACGCTACGAAAACGTCATAGTGTACAATGATACACAGGATAAATTTGTTTTAAACAGTACGCTTAGCGGAGCCACAGATAACCAAGTGACATGGGCAGGGTACTTCACAGAAAAAATGGCAAGCAGTGCACGTCTAATATATCAAATCAGGGTCTTAGATGAAAACGGGAACTTCATAAGAAGAAACTTAAAGAAGCATCCATTCTACGTACTGGGAATAAACACACCTATCAGCCTCCAAAAAATAGTAGACCCAATTATAGGAGACATAAAGAGACACATAGACAAAGAAGAACCATTCAACCTGACCATCGGGTTTGCAGCAGACGAAGACACTGTCAGTCAGCTGGTATCTGTTAACACAACGATTTCAACGGTAATTGCAAAGAAAAACTTCTTTTCCAGATTGGACATCCACATAGATTACGACGTTGCAACAGAAAGCTACACTGTATGGTATTTGAATTTCACAGTCACAGTTAAACCGTTCAAACTAATTATAATTGATTCACGTACAAATACTACTGCTCCACCAGTACTTGAAGTTGACAGCATGTCTAAGAAGGCTACATCAAGCACTCTGATTTTGAACTTCAAATGCCATTTCACAGATGAGCCGGCAGACGGAGTATACTGGTACAAAGTTGAGTTTTACACTTCGAGTTATGAAGTGAGCTTTAGTAAAGGAGCTGTTCGACATAGACCTATAATTTTCACCGTGGGAGAAACCCCTGATTGGTGGGGTAGACGTTGGACTGTTGCTCCTAATGGTGCATTAGATTTGGACGGTGATTTATCAACAACCGATGATCAGTACTTCGTTAAGCGTGTCTGGTCTCTTGATGCAAATACATCTAAGTCTTGGAAGATCTTATTCGTAAATATTACGTGGGATCCAACGCCTGGGGTACCTGGTGATGAGCTACGTACTTTCGCTTGGACAGGTACTGTGCACCATGTTTGGAATGTTTCATGGTCTGAGAACTTCATCTGGTACTATGCAGAGAATAAAACTGTTGTAAGCGCTGAAACAATGCAGGAAATTAACGGTACAATCTGGGACACGGTGGAAGGTAGGCCCAGGCCTGGTTACTGGGCTCTGGCTCCATTGACAAGAAACACTACATCGGAGGAGTATCGTGGTAGACGTTGGTGGCTTAACACCTCTAGATTCGAGTGGACATGGTTCCGGTTCGCAATTTTACAAACGTATAAAACAGCTATTTCAGAAAATACGATTAGCCGGGCTACGCTTAAAACCTCCTATGCAGGCCTCTTACTTTACGATGACTTTGATGGAAATGGTGCAGCAACATTTAACATTACCAATGGTATTCCAATGGCCTACGAGGTTTCACATGTCTTCCTGATAAACAATGTTGATAACGTTGTGTTTAAGCGGCCTTTCGATTCAACGAACTCGAGTGGAAAAGTAACTGTGCCTGACAACGAGACAGTTAGCTTCGGGGTCACATTAGAGGGTGTAAGTGGCGTACTTTATCCGACGAGAATTGGTAGAAGACTTAGAAGCGTATGGAGATACTATCTGTCTACAACAGCTGAGATCGGCATTATTCCTACGGACTTTGACTACGCTCTCTCTAGGGCAACCATAGATAAAATGTCTCTCGTAGCGCACTTTTCAGTGGAAAAAACAGGTGCAGAGGAATTAAACAATCATGCATCGATGAAAATTGATCAGTACATTGGAAACTGGGAATTGTTAGACTTTAACACCACAGCTGAACTAGAGGGTAAATCGCTTGCCATAGCATACTTCACAAAGCTGACAAATGTGACCCGCTCGATGTTTACGTTAGGAGGAACTGCGGTCGACTCCGACAATGCAACGGTGGGAGATAAATTCTCATATAGTGTCCAAAACGCCAGCGTAGCCGACATGAAATTTGGAAAAACAACTTACATCTGGGGTAAAGATAACAAAACTTACACAGCGTACTCTGCAACTGAACCATTTTCAGCGTTTAAAGCAATGTATGAGTCTGAAACAGGTGACAGTGTATCCCAGTGGTTAGTGGACAGACAAACCTACATAGTAACTACTTCGTTCCCCAAGTGGGATGGTTACAGCATAGACAATGACCCAGAGATAATAGTTTATACTTCAAAGGTAGCAGCAGGAGGAGAGGAAGTTTCACCGCCGACACGTGGAAGACTATTAATATTCTTCATAGCGATTGCCATCATAGTAACGGTTGTCGCCATAGCATTGATAAAGAAAAGGAAATAGAGCTTCCCTAAATCCTCCCTATTTTTTATTAATGTGATTTTTTAATCAACAGAGAATTTCTACCAATAAAGTTTAGATTTACTTATTTTAGCTTTGGTTAACCTTGTGAGAAAATTTAGAAGATTTACATAGCCTTTTATTTATGTTGATGTTGGTGTTTATCATGGCGGTTCTTAGATATTTTCCATATTCTTTGCGTGAACATCAACGTGAAGTTATTGAATTTGTTGAGAAAAAGGTTAAGGAAAAGGTTAATGTTTGTATTCATGCTGCTACTGGTTTTGGTAAGACACCTGTTATTCTTGCTGCTCTTTTACCCTATGTTGTAGGGGGAGGTCGACGTATTATTTGGGCTGTCAGGACTGGGAATGAAACTGATAGACCTATTGAGGAATTAAAGGAAATTGTTGAGAAGAAGAAAATTAGGGTTTTTGGTTTATCTTTTAGAGGTAAAAGAGATATGTGTTTACTTGCTAGGGAGCTTAAGATTCAAGATTATACCGGTGTTTCAATTCTTTGTAGAAAGAAGAGAAAGGAATGCCCATACTATCAAAATGTTTATCTTGTAAATTCTTTGCTGAAACAGCCTCTTCTTTTCTCCGAAATATATGAGTTTGCTAAAGAAACCGATATGTGCCCTTATTTTTTGCAAATGGAGCTTTTAAGATATGCTAAGGTTGTTTCTCTCAGCTACAATTATATTATTAGCGACCTTGGCTGGACCATAAATAGGTTGGTGCCGTTTAGAAATTCTTTCCTCGTAGTGGATGAAGCCCATAATCTTCAATATGCTGCCTCATCAATCAACTCTGATAGAATAACTATTGGCTCCGTTAAAAGAGCAATAGGTGAGCTTAACAGTTTTAAATCTGAAAAAGTCACGATATTAAAGGGTAAGCTTAAAGACTTGATGAAAGTATTGGAGAGTGAAGGTAGGAAAATTAGTGGCGAAGATGATGTTTTTGATCCTAAAATGGTTCTCGAATCTTCAGATATAGATGTTAAAGAACTTGAACTTCTTGTTAGATATGGAAGTCTCATTCACTCCAGGCAATTAAAGGAAGGAAAAGCTCCTAGATCTTCTCTTTTCCATTTGGGCCGTTTTTGGCTTACCGCCCTAGAATCTTTAAACATCGATGGAATTGCTTTTCTAAAATTTCGAGAAAACGGTAACTTTGTTTTTGAGATCTGGGATATGAGAGCTGCAGAGCTACTAAAAGACAAATGGAACAAATTTAGGCTTTGCATTTTTTGCTCTGGAACATTAAAACCTATAAAGGCTTTTAGCGAAACTATTGGCCTAACAAATTATGATGGAAAAATTGTGCCTTCTTTTGCTGATCCTTCAAAAATTGTAACTTTGGTTCCAGAAGAGTTAACCACTAGAGGAGAAGAACTTGAAAAAGAGATGGTAGACAAGTATTTGGAGGCAATCAAGCTTTTCTTGGAATGTATGAATTCAAATGCTGCTGTTTTTTGCGCCAGTTATAGGATTCAAGAAGATATTCTCCCCGGCTTATCCGATATTTGCCGCAAGCTTGGTAGAGAAATTTTTGTGGAGAAACAGGGTATGAGCGGCGACGAAGCTAGAAAAATTCTTGACGACTTCAAAATTGCTGGTAAAATAGGTAAGGCGGCTGTTCTTTGTGCGACTATGACTGGTAGGTTCGCTGAAGGCGCAGATTTTCCTGGCAAAGAATTAGAAGGCGTTTTTCTCGTTGGCATCCCCTTTGATAGAGTAACTATGAGGACAAAACTTTACATAGATTACTATTCTAAGCTTTATGGAGAAGAGAAAGGCAGATATTACGCCTATGTCGTTCCCGCTTTTAGGAGAGCTTCCCAAGCCCTTGGAAGAGTTATAAGATCAAAAAGTGACAGAGGAATCTTTATTTGCGGGGACAAACGCTATTCAGACCCTAAATATTTACATCTGCTACCAGATTACATTCAAAAAACAATGATAAAAGTTAAAGTAGCGGACATTCGCAAAAAAATCCAATCAAGCTCATGCTATTGTTAATTACTGGTTAATATGTTTTATTTTCTGCTTTTATATGAAAACGTGGCAGAAAAGAATATATGCATAGAAGCCCCAAGTTTTCAAGTTAATTGTATAACGACTTAGGTGATACAAACATGAGTGAAGAGTTAGTGTTATTAAGGTCTATTTACAGCGAATTAAAAGATCTTAGAAAGAAGATTGACAAAATTGACGAAGAATTGCTCAGAATAAAAATCATTCTCCTAAAGGAAGAAGAAATAGAGGAAAAAGAAAGGGAAGAAATAGAAAAAATATTAAATGAGTCAGATGAAAACTTTATTTCACTTGATGAGTTCAAGAGGACTTTTGAATGATGAGTTATAATGTTTTAGTTAACAAACAAATATTAAAAGCGTCTAAACATCTTCCTGAGAGTCATAAAAAGAAACTTAAAGAAATTTTAGATGTTTTAGAACAAATCCTATTCCAAGCGAACGTTTTGACGTTAAAAACTTAAAGATTTCAAAATATTTTCGAATCAGAATTGGTGATTATAGGCTTATTTATGCATTGTTTAAAGAAGAAAAATTATAAAGATACTAAAGCTTGAATCAAGGAAGAAAATCTATAAATAATCTAACTAATCTCACTCTGGCTTCATTTCCCGATATAAAAACATTTGACACAATTAACTGAAGAAAATGTCGAGGAAGAGGCAAGATTTCCATGTTGTAAATCGAGGTGAAAATTGGTGAAGCCTGCAATTCTTACAGTTTCATCTAGTTCCCAAGAAAGAGGGGCAAATAAAGTCCACATTGAATATGTTGATCGTCTTAAAGGCCTATATTCAGAGGTTTTACCTATTTTGACATCAGTTGAAGCAATTAGGAACATAGCAAAGAAACTTGAGGAATATCCGCTAGTTTATGTTGTTGTAGCCACAGGAGGGACATCCGATTTAATACTTGAAATTGCAAAACACACCAATACGGTTTTGTTAACACATGGAAAGCAAAATTCACTGGCATCTGCTCTTAACGCCGCATTCAGATTGAAGCGAAAAGAAAAATATGTAAAAATTGTTCATGGATTATCTTCATCTTCTTTGGAAGAAATTAAGTACATGTCCCTGGTTTCTGAAGTAGTTTCTCAGCTTAAAGAAAAGAGGATTATACTGTTTTGTGCGTCAAAGGAATTGGCAGAAAGAACGTATGGTGTGAGTTTTTTAGAAGATAAACTTAAGATGAAAGTGATTCCCGTCGATATTGAAGAATTTATAGAAAGATTTGGGAAATCTAAAGAAAACGAGGAGCTTATTAAAAAGTATGGTAGTTTTCCGCGGACAGAAGTAGTTAAAGAGGATATTGTTAAAGCATCGCGAATTCTGACAGCCATGCAAGATGAACTTAAGAAGGCTGGAGCGGATCTTTGCGCGTTCCGATGTTTTCCGTTTTTAACAAGGGAGAAAATAACTCCGTGTCTTGCTATTTCACATCTCTTGGACTTGGGCATTACTGCTGCATGTGAGGGAGATTTATCTTCAATGCTCATGCTTAAAATTCTACATTTACTTTCTGGAAAACCTGCATTCATGGGGAATGTTGAAGATTTCCAAAACAATTTACTTATGTTAGCGCACTGTACTGTTGCCTCCACCATTGCTTCAACCTGTACTGTTAGAAGCCATTTTGAAACAGGTTTCGGTGCAAGCATCGCCGGAGTATTTAAGGAAGATGAAGAAGTTACACTTGCGAATTTCTCCCCCGACTTTAGAGAGATTTTCATTACGACCGGGAAAATAGAGAAGGGTTACCCTGTATCAGAAGAGTTTTGTAGAACTCAGGTTCTTGTTCGAACTAGAACTTCTCCTAAAAGGATTGTTGAGAGCGCTGTGAATAGACATTTATGTATGGTCGTCGGAAACTTTGAGGAAGAATTGAGAAGATTGGTTGAGTTTTTAGGTGTTACAATATTGTAGGTTTTAATGTGTACTTTCGCGTTTCCTTTGAAGATTACTCGTCTGTTCATATGCTTTCTTTTCTAAATGATCTAGTATATATTGGCAGACAAATCCTTTAACGAAGGCTTTCCCTTCGCAGTCCCACGGTCTTCTGCTAGTTGGGTCTAGGAGACATTTTGAAGGCACATCCTCCGAGTAGTATGGGCATTCCCCTTTGTTTGACGTGTAATCTGTTAAAAGAGCGAGAATTCTACTTTCCTTGTTTAGTGGATCAAGTACTTTAGCTTTCAAATATATTTTTTGAACTGTTCTGTCAATTGGTATGAAGGGTGAAAATATTTGCATAACATCTTTTTTAAAATCAGTGAACTGACTTATTTTGCCATTCCACTTCGGTAAAACTTCATGATATCGTTCCCAGAAAAGGCGGGTAGCTTTTTGCAGGATCTCTCTGAGATAACGTGTCTCGATGTTGACGACTAACATCCCTGTTATGCCTTCATGGACATTTACGAGAATTTTTCTCTTCCCTTGATCAACAGTTCCCATTTTCTTGCCGCTATTTATTAATTCTTTCGCAGAATTATAAAGATTAAAAATGTCCACTTCTGAAGGCTCTGAGCTGTTTTCTGGTGAGCGAAACTCTTGTATAAAGTATGGACTGCCCACTTGGTTTAATAGGACAAATAATGTTGGATATGCTTTACTTAAAGTAAAAACTAAAGGTCTTTTAGAAACTGTGTAAAGTAAGAGAAGTAGACCTACAGAGTAAGGAATGGCCCATCCCGGTTCAAAAATTTGACGGGGAACGTGCTGGTACTTTACAGCTATATCACCTAGTACTGGCATTAAACCTGAACTTAAGATAGTAGTAAAGCCGGCAGCATATAGTTTTAAATATTTTTTATCGGTTGGATTAATAATCTCCTTATATGTTCCTCGAAGATAATTGAAAGTTTCTGCTACAACAAATGTTACTCCAATGGTCTCGAGCACGGCATCAATTAAGAAAGTTGCTGATCTCTCAAGTAATTCTCCCATGAGAACCATTCCCGCAATAAGAACTATTAAATAACTTCTTTTTGGCGGTATGGAACTGTGACTTAAAGTCACGGCAAAATACCATGAAACTATTGCTGCAACTACAGCAAAAGTCATAGTATAGTCTATGGGTTCTATTCTTAACGGTCCTATGACATATTCAATTTCGTATATAAGATCCAGTATCATTGTTAGGGCCACTACTGCCATGAAAAAGGTTGTAAAAACATAAGACAACAACACTTTGAAGCGATTTTCAAAATATGCTTTTAAAATTCTTATAAGAAGAAATATCGTGATGAGAAACGCTATAATGTAGAGTATTAAGCTTAGGAACATTTACAAACACCAGATTGGAAGCCCTAATGTTACAATTTTGTGAACTATACCCTATCTTAATTTTTGCTGCTGCGGCTTTAGAACCCCTTTATAATTTTTAAGATCTTTATAATTTCAAAGATATAAGTATTATGGAATACTCGATATTTCCATGTGAAATTGAGATTTCTATAATTAATCACGTTTAGCGTGAAATTGCAATTAGCGAGTTAACTCGTTTGAAAACTGCATTTTCTACTGTGAACCTCTTTTTTGGCGAATTTAGAGAACATGGTATTTATATTTTTGAAAAGCATTATTTCATTATAGTAATAACTACAACATTTATAGATCAGTTTAGGTATGGATTATGGAGGGAGACATTCCACCTGAAGTCACTGATTTTTAATAATAGTGGAAGTATTGCTCTTCTTATAAAGGGTGACCCTGGAACTGGAAAACTATTTTTAGCTTGCAGTATATTGCTAATCAAGCCGAAGAAAGTCATGGTATAAATTTTCTATTCGAGTTGATACAGGTTCACTTTATAATCAATTTCCATGGATAAGGAAAAGCATTCCTACTGAAAACATTGTTTAACTCTAAAATTACTTTCCTCTAACTTTACTGATATTTATAAACATGTCACGATAATCAAGCGGAAGCATGTAGCATTACTATAAGTAATTAAATGCGAAAAATATTGTTTATTAATTCACTTTTTAAAGAAGATGTTGACGGCTTTGCTATTTAGATTAGGGCTTTTTCTATTCTTTTTGTTAGTTCGTTTATGGCGTCTTCTCGTGCTTTGACCAGTATGAGTCTTCTAATTAGGTTTGGGAAGTTGTAGATTAGTTTTCCTTTCTCTTTCTTAATTAGTCCTAGTTGTTTTAAGTTTCGAATGCTTTTATCAAATTTTTCGACTGGGTACTTGTCTATTAAAGCTGCTACGCTTACTCGTCCAAATTGTTTTGTGATTCTTAGTATTTCTCTTTCTAGGGGTGTTAGTCTGCTTATTAGGTTTATTGCGTGTCTAACTATTATTTCTGCTCCTGGGATTTCTATTCCTTTCAGTTCTATTTTTACTTCGGGTGGTGGTTTTATTTCTGGTTTTGGTTTAGGTGCATGTACTTCGTGCTTGGCATGCTTGGGGCAGAAAATGCCTCCACATTTATCGCATTTAAAGGCATGTTTATCGCAGAGTTCCGCATTACAATATTCACAGTTTTTGACGTGGTCTGGGCAAAGTACCGTACGGCATACTTTGCATTGTTTTAAGTCTTCTTCGCATAGAAGTGTGAGACAATAGTTGCAAACATATCCTGTGCTTAGTGTTTTTCCGCATATCTCACATTTTCCTATTTCTCCAACCATGTCAAAGGTTCTTATTTTGATTCTAAGCTTCTTGCTTGTGTTTTTGTTTTTAATAGTCGCTATTGCGTAAACATGTGGTACCCAAAGAACGATGGATTCAAGCATCGTTATTTCCTTGGGTTTAGGAAGAACCCATTCATCTGTTATCTCCATTTCTTTAGCTGTAAGAATTTCACTTTTGATTTTCTCTGTTTCTTCCTGTTTTTCGCTTCGTAGCTCGTTTAATTCTTTCTGTAGCTGTTCGAGTTTCAGTTTAACTTTTTCTATTTTCCCTCTTATTCTCGCTAAGCTGGCTTCTACGCTTTTAGCTTTAAGCTGCAGTTTTTGGTCCCCTGTTCTTTCAAATTCTTCAAGTAGCTGTGTTTTCTTTTCCTCTTCTACTCCTTCTTGAATTTCCAGTGATTTAAGTTCTGCTTCGGTTTGTTTAATTGACACTTTGAGTTTTGAGATTTTCTTGTTATATTTCTCCTCAATTTTTTCGATTTTTTCCGTCAATACGTTATTGTAAAAGTCTTCTAGGGCTGTTAAAACTTCATCTTTATATAGGGATGTATTTTTGCGTAGATAAACGTTTAAGAAATGATCTAAGAGTTTTGAGGGGTCTTTGTGGACGGGGATTGCGTATTCAGCCTTGAGTGGCTTTGATGTAAAGTCGCTGTGTTTCAAGTTTTTAAGGGAAAGTCCCATGAAGTCTTCCGCGTCCCAATTTATGTTTTTCTGAGTTAGAGGAATGGTTCTTTCGAATACTAGATCTCCTACATGTATACTTCCTCTTATTGCTGGAACACGCTTCTCCATTGAGACTTTAGCTTTTAACATCAATAGAGGGATGTAGAAAAAGTGTTGTTCCTCGATTTTTAGATCGTAGTTTCCTTTTACAAGTTCTTTAACAAGTTTCTTAATGTCCTTAGGTGAGATTTTTGATTTTAAAAACTGTTCTTTGAGTTGTACGATTTCGGGTTTTGCGGGGGAAATCTCGTATTCGAGTTCTTCAATTTCCTTTACTTCAACTTCCTCTTTTGGTGGTGTAATAGCTATTTTACTTGTAATTTCTTTAATTTCTTCTTCGACTAGTGGTCCACGGTGAAACGTCATTAACCATCTAGTTTTCATAAGTTTCGGTGAACCTAAATTGGGATTGTAAAATAGGAATTCTCCTGTTTGCAATCTACTTAGGGAAGACATCAAATATTTGTAGTGTTCTGCTGTTCCTCCTTGGGCGTCAAGGAAGCTTCTTAGCCCTTCTCCTATTTTGTCTCTGTCTCTTTTTGTAAGCAGTCTTCCTATTATCCATGTGCTTACGTTTGTGAGGATTTTATAGTCTACATCGCCGGGGTTTTGTGTGGCGAGAATGCATCCGACACCGAAGGCTCTGGCCTGTTTTATAAGGAGCATGATGTAGCGTTTGCTTAATGGGTTTCTTGGATATGGGGGCAGAAATCCGTAGACTTCGTCAAAGTAGAATAGTAGGCGAAGGTCGCTTGTTCCTCCCTTTTTGAGCATCCATTGATAGATGTGGTTAGTTACTTTTGCTATGAGAGCTTCTTTCTCGGATTGATCCATTGTCCATCTTAAGTCGAAAATTATTACGGGTACTTTGTTTTGTTCTTTTGCTTTATCGATTAACATGTCTAGGTCGAAGGGTATGCCTCCCATAGCTGACAATGCAACTGTGTTAAGTTTTTCTGCTAATTTCTTCCTTTCCTTTTTACTTATAAACTCGTCAACAGGGATAACACCGATCTTAATGATAGGTGGATTATATGTCGCGTTAATCAAATATTTTAAATCTACCTTTTTCCCTTTTGACCACGCATCTTTCACTATTTCCGCAAGAAAGACGTATTCTTTGCTTGTTGATTCAATGTTTTTGTATCCCGCCATTTTTAACAGCGGAAGCAATTCGAACTGTATCATGGATTCAATGGCTTCAGGGTCTTCTTTTAGAAGCTTATTGTAGTCCTTTGGTGGATCCAGTTCTGGTTCGATTTTTAAACGTAGTCCTATTCCGCTACCAGGTGTAAATATGAAAACCATAATTTTATCATGATATTTTTTGAGTCTTCCTCCGTCAATACCGTATTCTTCGAATTTACGTTTATATAGTTCAGCGTATCCCTTTGCTAGTTCTTCTGCTGGTTTCCCTGTTACTTTTTCCTCCGGCTTACACCACTTAACAAATTCATCTGGCTTAGGTTCCTTGACGGCAAATGCTACTCCACCGATGTCACCTTTGGGGTCGATGGCTACAACCGGTATATCGTTGAGAACTGCTTCTTCTAAAATTGCTTTACATGTAACAGTTTTCCCACTACCACTAGCTCCACAGACAAAAGCATGTGTCATTAGGTCTTTTGATTTAATTAGCATCTTTTCTTTTCCGTTTTCCATCAGAATTCCAATATAAAACTTTTTAGCCATTGCTCAATCACTTTCCAAAGTGAATGAAGCATTAAAAGAACGTATGAACATTCTTATGCTATATTTACCTCCTAATTTTAGCTTAAACGTTAACTGTAGTTAACTTATTCTATTATAGTGGACTTGGGCTACCTTGAATAAAGCATTATTCCCATATTGTTTATGTTATTGTTAAGGGATAAAAATGGTAGAATGTTATTAGACTCGCGCTATGCTTAGAAGCGCTGAAAATTCCTCATTTAATACTCTTTCTTGGATGCGAGTAAAATACCACACTAAAATTCCCACTATCACTATTGCCACCGTTTCTATTATCCCAGCCCAGAGAAACGTTTGCCCTGAAATTGTTGCGGCTGCTATCCCTCCGGCAATGGCAGACGTACCTGTTGCTATCGCTGCTATCAAAATAGACTGAGCCAGAACGTTCGAACCTCTGGATAGGCTTGCATATTTCTGCGTTGACATTATAAGCGTGTCAATAAGCCTAAGATTTCTTAATCTTAATTCCATATTTTTATCTTTGATTTCAGATGGAACCTTAGGTGATTCCAATATTTCTTTGAAAAGTTCTTCTTGGGATTTGATGGCTTCTTCAATTTGTTCTCGGCGACGTAGAACTTTAAATAAACCATATCCTAGGAAGCTGAGAACGAACGCCGTTGCAACTATCGCTGAGGACAGTGCAAGCATATATGGCCATACTGGGCTTTGAGAAATATATAGTCTATAGGAATATATGAGAATTGCAGAGTTCAATACGAATGTGAAGTAGACGGCACGTAGAACTGTTGGTTCCATGAAACGGGAACTGTACATGCTTACAAATCTTACAAAAGCCCATATTGCTACGGCTCCGAGCATTATAATATTCATGTAACCTCTGAACTGTTCTGGTTGCGCGGTTACCTGTATTATGTTTGCTGTTGCAAGTCCTGCTATTGCAACTATTGCTGTTACTATTCCAGCTAGCATATCCTCTATTTTTGCTATTGCAACTGTAGCTCTTTCTGTGAATTTTTTAATTTCTTGAAGAGGGGATTCAGAAACTTTCATCATAGCTTATCACTCCACTATTGTAATGATTTATTTCAAACGTGGAAAATTGCTAGTCTCGAGATTATCTTATTAATAGATTGTAAGGTTATTTATTAAGCTTTCTAGAAATTGTGATATTTTTAATTCCCTCCGCTCTTCGTAGCATTTAGGATAAGATGTAAGAAAATAACGTTGGCTTACTTTTTAAAATAGGATATTGCAGATAATAATTCGCTGTTGGGGGGCATCTCGTGTTTAAGTATCGACGAAAAAAATATAACACGTGTTTACTAGAAAAATTATGCTACAGAGGTGGGTGATTATCATATTGAAAAAGGTTGCAGTAGCTCTAATTGTGCTTATACTAGTTTTTGGGAGCGGTCTACTTTATTTAGAAGGTCAAAAAGTTACGGTTGCTATTGTAAGTGGTTCAACAATGGTGTCTTCTCCCGTTGCAGTAAAGGTAGAGGCACTATCCATACAGGTAGATGCGTCATTGAAGAATGTTTCTCGATTTGACTACTTGTTGATGAGAAAAGGTAAGCCGCGAGTAACGTCATCTGAACCTACCGAAATGGTAAATGTTGTTGACCTTAAGATAGAGTTTAAATTAAAGACACCAACTGGCACCGAGTTATCGCTTGGAATATTGGAGATTGGCAAGGGAGGTAGACATGATTTTGAATTAATAGTGGGCCCAAATGAGGGTCTTAAGGGAAGTGGGAATTTCACGTTGATTATAGAGTTTCATCTAAAAGTGACAACTCCTGCTGGAATAACAGTGGTTGAGCTAACGAGAACGATAACCGTTACTTTCACTATTCCATCGGGTGAAGTACATATTTCATCCATTTAATTCTTTTATTTTACTGTGGGACATGTGTTTTTGAATTCTATTCGGATCACGTTTAGTATATCTCGCAGAGACAAATAGTAGTGTTTATGTAAAGCTAATTGAAACTAGCATTTAGTGTAGCTATACGATGAAAATATATACGTGTTAGTGTATTTTGTACCAAAATCTGGTGTAGAGATGAGTCGATATGAAAACTGAGAAACTTTATCTTGACGATTCTTATTTGAGGGTTTTTGAAGCAAAAGTGATTGATAGAAGAGAAAACGGTGTTGTTCTTGACCGTACGGCTTTTTATCCTCGTGGCGGCGGTTTACCTTCAGACGTTGGAGTTATTGTTTATGGAGGCAAAGAGTTTTCAGTGAATTTTGTTTATTCAGAAGGAGATGTTGTTGTTCATGAAGTTCAAGGGGATATCCCGGTAGGTGCAACCGTAACGGGTAAAATTGATTGGGAAAGACGATATAGGATTATGAAGTTGCATACTGCAGCTCACGTGATTGTTGGTGTTGCTTACAGTAATTTTGGTGTTCTAATAACAGGTGGAGATATTACTTTAGAAAAAGGGCATCTAGATTTTAGTTTTGAGAGAATGGACAGAGAACTTTTTAAGCAGATAGTTGCTGAAGCCGATAAACTGGCTAAAGAAGGACACAACGTCAAAATATATTATATGAAGAGGGAAGAAGTTTTGAAGACTCCTGGTCTGGTTAAATTGGCTGAGAAACTGCCACCAAAGATAGATGTTCTAAGGATTGTTGAAATTGAGGGTATAGACGTTCAGGCGGATGGAGGACCTCATGTAGCGAACACTAAGGAAATAGGTACAATAAAGTTCCTTAAAGCTAAAAACGTTGGAAAGGGTAGAAAAAGAATATACTATACAGTAGAGTGATTTTATCATGCGTTCATTAATCTCTTTAATCTATATATGGTTTGTTTTCTTCTATAAGTGTAGTAGCTGAGAGTTACCAGACCGAATAAGAAAAAAATGATCCCAAAAACACCCAAAGTCCAAACTTTAAGCTCGGTAAGGCTGAGTGTGAAAGTTATATGTTTTGTTTCTCCTTCAAGTGTGAATAGTGTCCTAAGAAAACCGTCACCCTTAATGGAAACCTTGGCAAACAATTCTAC
>JAUQZC010000106.1 GCA_030587435.1 Candidatus Baldrarchaeota archaeon
AACGATAATATTATACGTGCATCTACAGTTAATGCGCCTTTATCATATGCAAATATAGGGTTTAAATCTAATTGATCGATTTCTGGATGTTCTGTGACAAGTTTTGACACTTTTAAAATAATATTGACTAGTTCGTTAATATCCACGGGTTTTCTACCTCTAATCCCTGTAAGAATGGGGTAACTTTTAATTTCCGTGATCATTTCTCTAGCATCATATTCCGTAAGTGGGGCAATTCGAAAACTTACATCCTTAAACACTTCAACAAAGATACCACCTAAACCAAACATTATAGCGGGACCGAACTGTGGATCCTTAGTCATTCCTACAATAACCTCGGCAATCGGTTCAGGTGCATATTCCTGCACTAAAACACCAATAATTCTTGCATCGCTCTTATGTTTTTTAACATTATTAATTATATCCTCGTAGGCCTTTTTCACTTCATTTTCATCTTTAAGATTAATCATTACTCCTCCAACATCGCTTTTGTGAATTACATCAGGAGAAACAATCTTTAAAACTACCGGGTATCCTATTTTCTCCGCATATTCTACAGCTTCGTCTACAGTTCTAGCAACTTCAAACCTAGTTACAGGAATCCCGTATTCCCTAATGACAGTCTTTGCTTCATTTTCAAGCAAATAAACTCTGTTTTCCATTCGCGCTTTTTCAATTATTTCCTTAACCTTATTCACGCCTTTCACCTCGTAAGGGCTGTTAAGATTGAATTACAATCAATATTTATTTTTAGCTGTACAATTTTTACTTAGTTAGTTGATAGTGTCTCATTGTGTCATAAAATCTTTTTTATGTTTCCTGCTCTATCGAGAGAAGTTCTTTTACATCTTATCTAAAAGTCAAAAAGTCCTCTCCCCCAGCATATATGCGCTGCAACATTGCGTATAAATCATCTAATCCCTCATTCCTAGCAGCAGAAACTGGAATGAGTTCCCCTGGCCTACCCATCTCATTTAACATACTGAAAATTTTTAAACTCATTTCTCTTCTCAAACCGGAAAATTCTTGATCAATAGTTTCAGCTAACTTGTAGAAGTCTTCTGACCATCCAAGTATTTTTTGTTTTTCTTTCTCCTCTAACAAATCTGACTTGGATAAAACATATACTTGGGGTATCTGAAAACGATACTCCACCGAAATACCCAGCAAAAGAACCGACACATATCCATAAGGATTTTTAGCAAGAATCGGATCAACTAAATATATTGATGCTTGATTTTCACCACCCAACGCAGAAACTATAAGAGGCCCAGCACTCCTATATGCAAAAAGTTCCATTTGACCTGGAGTGTCGATTAAAACATATTCTGGCTTTAAATCGTCAATTTCTTCCTTTATTTTATCTATTTTCCCCGTTAACATGTCAACGCTTGCAATAAGCGCTCCATTTGGGCCTAAATCGAAATTAAGCATAACGTCCTCTACCTTAATATAATCTCTCGCATCTACATCCGGTGTATAGGGCAAATTCCGAACACCAGGATCTAAATTAACTGTTATTGCATCCAACTCATGATCTTTTAACCACTCAGCAAAACTTGCTGTTAATGTCGACTTGCCACTTCCAGCAGTTCCAATAAAATACATAAAAAACATGTTTTATCTCTCCCATACAACAACACTAATACACAAATCTAACAATTGTTCCTAACCTGACTTACTAATAAACTTTTGAACCTATCATGTTATATAGCTTCTCTCTTCTTTTATTTTTCCTTTTCTCATTGTATTTTAAACAAAACATAATGTTATGTTAAGAGTCACGCACAGTCATTTACAACACTTTAAGAGACACAAAGAGCGCCGGTGTCTAACAGAGAATTGTAATATTAAATAAATTAAAACCTTGGGACCAGTTATGCAAGGTAGCTTGTGTCTAGTTTTACCCTAGCGCCCATTAATTGCTCAGCAACAGCCTTGTATTGTTTCATAAGTTCCGGTGTTATGCTAGGCCTTATCATTTTTAATGCCTGTTCAAAGTGCCACATATGAACTTTATCTACATCTGGACTCTCTCTCATAGCAGACATTCCAGCTTCCCTACACACAGCTTCTATATCAGCTCCACTATACCCATCGGTTTTATCTGCCAGTATTTTTAGATCTACATCATCTGCAAGAGGCATGTTCTTTGTATGCACCCGAAAAATCTCATATCTTGCATTCCTGTCTGGCGGTGGCACAAGTAACAATCTGTCAAATCTTCCAGGCCTTAAAAGCGCAGGATCAACTATATCGGGACGATTTGTGGCTCCTATAATCACTACTCCTCTCAGTTCAACTAATCCATCTATTTCACTTAACAACTGATTTACAACATTTTCATGGACTCTCGTCCCTTCCCAAAGACCTCGTCTGGGCGCTATTGCATCAAGTTCATCAAAGAATATTATACATGGCGCAGCTTGTCTAGCTTTCCTAAATATTTCCCTTATTGCTTTCTCAGATTCACCTACCCATTTTGAAAATATTTCTGGACCCCTAACAGCTATAAAGTTTGCACCACTTTCATTTGCAACTGCTTTTGCTAACAGTGTCTTTCCACAGCCAGGAGGACCAAAAAGAAGTATGCCTTTGGGCGGTCGTATTCCAAGTTTTCTAAAAGCTTCTGGATGTTTTAATGGCCATTCTACAGCTTCCCTTAGCGACTTCTTCACATCTTCAAGCCCACCTACATCTTCCCAAGTCACTGTAGGGATTTCTAGCATAACCTCTCTCAACGCTGAAGGTTCTACCATCTTTAGTGCTTCTTCAAAATCTTTCTTGGTAACCTTCAATCTAGATAACACTTCAGGCGGTATTTCCGGTTCATCAAGATTTATTTCAGGAAGAATACGTCTTAATGTATGCATTGCCGCTTCTCTGCATAGTGCCGCTAAATCTGCTCCCACAAAACCATGAGTTCTCTCAGCTAATTCGTCCAAGTTTATGTCTTCTGCTAGTGGCATACCACGAGTATGGATTTGCAAAATCTCTCTTCTACCGTCTCTGTCCGGAACACCAATTTCAATTTCTCTGTCGAATCTTCCAGGCCTTCTCAAAGCAGGATCCAAAGCATTAGGCCTATTAGTAGCACCAATAACAATAACCTGACCTCTACTCTCAAGACCGTCCATGAGAGCTAACAACTGAGCAACAACACGACGCTCAACCTCACCAGTAACCTCCTCCCTCTTAGGAGCAATAGCATCAATCTCATCAATAAAAATAATACTAGGAGCATTCTTTTTAGCTTCCTCAAAGATTTCCCTTAACCTCTTTTCGGACTCGCCATAAAATTTACTCATTATTTCAGGACCATTTATATGAATGAAGTATGCATCGGATTCGTTTGCAACTGCTTTTGCTAACAGTGTCTTTCCACAGCCAGGAGGACCAAAAAGAAGCACCCCTTTTGGTGGATCTATACCAAGCCTCTGAAATAGTTCTGGATGTTTCAAAGGCAACTCAACCATTTCCCTAATCCTCTGAATAGCCTCATGAAGACCACCAATATCCTCATATGTGATTGCTGGTACTCCTTTTGGTAATTCTCTTACCTCCGGTACAACTTCAACTATAGTTTTTCTTTGAATTTGAACTATACCTGAAGGTTGGGTTGAAATAACTACAAACCTCATCTCGCTGAGACTGAAGGGAACTGTACCGAAAAAGCCGCCAAAAAAGTCATCAAAAGGTGTATGTCTCACAGGACTTGCAGTACTTATAATATCTCCTCTCTTAACCGGTCTACCTAAGAGATTTCTTTTAAGTATTTCACCTGAGGTCATTATCCGAACGCCCTTATCCGCCGGAGCAAGTATAACTCTTTTTGCCGGGCTATAGGACGCTTTTCGAACTTTAACATATTCCCCTATACTTGTTCCAGCATTTGCTCGAATTAGACCATCCATTCTAATAATTCTTCTACCTTTGTCAGTCGAGTAGCCCCTCAGCGCCATGGCTCCGGTACTCTTCTTTCCCTCTATTTCGACGATATCTCCCGAGGATAGACCAAGTTGATCCATTACATCCGGATCTATACGTACAATTCCTCTTCCTACATCGTTTTGAAGAGCCTCTGCAACTCTTAACTGTATTTCCAAGACCATTATGATGGTTCCTCCAACTTTAAGTAATTTTAAGAAAAGGTTATTATATGTTTTGTTTCAACAACAATGT
>JAUQZC010000144.1 GCA_030587435.1 Candidatus Baldrarchaeota archaeon
ATATCTTAAATAAATTGCTGGCGGTTGGAGGCACAACACCTGAGCGAGTTACGTTTATACTAGAAAAATTAGTGAGGAAGGTGAAAAAAGGTAGGTTGATTTCAACAAGACTGGAAGAAGAAGACGCAAAAATCTTAGAGGAAATAGCAAAAGAAGAAAATGTTGATAAAGCAACACTGGTCAGAAAATGGATTTTATCAAAGATCACTGAGCATAGACTGGAAAAAGCCGCAGAAAAATATCGTAAAGGATTAATAAGTATTGAAGAAGCAGCTAAGATAGCAAATACAACCATATGGAAATTTATAGAATACATACGTGAAAAAAATATTTGGCCACCATTCCAATCAAAAGAAGAACTAGAACAAGAATTAGAGCAAACTAAAAAGCTATTAAAACAAGATTCATAGTTCTTTAGCATTAAACCAGATATCTTTTTAACCTTGACATGGTATTGCAGTCAGAATTAAATTAGTTAACTAATTTTTTGTTTGCTTTTTAAGATTACAAGTAATTTCAACATAATTTACTATTTACCAACACAAATCGCTAATATTATTAAGGCTAAATGCGACTAACTTAAGCATACTGTGAAATAGTTGAGTGAAAGGGGAGGTAAAATGAGTTTACGTTTCTCTAAAGATTTTAAGTTCGGTTTTTCGGAGTCTGGTTTTCAATTTGAAATGGGTTTACCAGGTTCGGAAGATTCTAATAGTGATTGGTGGGTTTGGGTTCACGATGCGGAAAACATTATGTCTGGGCTTGTAAGCGGAGATTTTCCTGAAGATGGGCCCGCCTACTGGCATCTTTATAAAGAGGATCACGATAGAGCTGAAAAACTTGGTATGGATGCAGCTAGACTCTGCGTAGAATGGAGTAGAATATTTCCAAAACCAACTTTCGACGTAAAAGTTGATGTTGAAGAAACCAAAGAAGGAATAGTAAGCGTAAACATAGAGGAGAAACATCTAAAGGAATTAGATGAACATGCAAATAAGAAAAGTGTTGAACATTACCGTGAGATTTTTAGCGACTGGAAAAACAGAGATAAGACCCTATTAGTAAATCTTTACCATTGGCCTTTACCGCTCTGGATACATCATCCCATAAAACTTAGAATGGGCGGCTTTAAAGAAAAGAAAGGGTGGTTAGACAAGCAAATAGTGGTGGAATTTGCAAAATACGCAGCGTACATTGCTTGGAAATTTGATGACCTAGTTGACATGTGGTCCACAATGAATGAACCAAATGTAGTCTATGTTACAGGTTATCTTCAAATTCAACAAGGATTCCCTCCAGCGTTCCTAAGCTTACCGGCAGCTCTCAGCGCGATGAAAAATTTAATTGAAGCACATGCAAGAGCCTACGACGCCATTAAAACATTTTCAAATAAACATGTGGGTTTAATATATTCGGTGGTGTGTTTTGAACCTTTAAGCCCAGAAGATAAAATCGCCGCAGAAGCAATGGCAGAAGACTATATGTACAGATTCCTAGACCCAATAACCACGGGAAAATTCCTAGGTATAATCGTGCGAGAAGACTTGAAGAATCGTTTAGATTGGCTCGGGGTAAACTACTATTCAAGAATGGTTGTTAAAAGAACTTCTGAAAAACTTCGGAAAAAGGGAATACAATATAACATTTTACCAGGTTACGGAATGGCATGCGCACCTAACTCTAAGTCTCTCGCTGGAAGGCCAACAAGCGACTTTGGATGGGAACTTTACCCGGAAGGCCTTGAAAAAATATTGTTAACATTAAATGAAAGATACAAAGTTCCAATGATGATCACCGAAAACGGAATAGCTGACAGCAAAGACACCCTAAGAGCAAAATACATCGTAAGCCATTTGTACCGTGTTCACACAGTGATGCGAAGAGGAGTTAAAATCCTAGGATATTTGCATTGGGCTTTAACCGATAATTACGAGTGGAGTTCAGGTTTTAAAATGAGATTCGGACTTTACCACGTCAACTATGAAAACAAAAAAAGATACCTAAGACCCAGCGCACTAGTATTCAAAACGATAGCAGAAGAAAAAACAATACCAGATGAACTAACACACCTAACAACCATCTAAATTTTATTTCATCACACGTAGAAATTGTTGAAAACTAGTTAAATAGTAAGATTTATATTCTTACATTCTTACCATCTGTATGAATATAAAATGGAGGACATATTCTTGTATAAAGCAAAAATAAGCTCAAAAGGGCAGATCGTAATACCTAAAAAAATTCGTGAACAATTAAAACTGAAGGAAGGTGACGAGGTTCTAATATACCCTATAGAAGATGGCATAGTGATTAAAAAGAAGAAAAAAGCAAATTTAAAAGAGCTCCGTGGTATTTTAGCTGATAAAATTGATTTCAAAGAAGCGGCTAAAACATTGGAGGAGCTTAGAAGAGAGTGGAGGCTATGAAAAAATATGTTACTGACACAATAGCTTTACTAGCATATACAACTAATACATTGCCAACAAAGGCAGACAATATATTTAAGAAAGCGGAACAAAATAAGGCTCTACTAATAGTACCAAGCATATGTATCGGGGAGTTCATATACACAATCCTCAAACAGAAACCTGTTTTCGAAAAAATACCACCCGTAGAAACCATAGAACTACTTCTTGACATAATAGAACAATCTGAAAGCATCAAATATAGTCCACTCACCCTTACTTCATGGAAAATAGTTTCAACAATAAACATCCCAGAATTGCACGACAGAATCGTGGTTGCCACGTATCTTCAAGAAAATGCTGAAGCCATTCTAACAAATGACCCAGAAATAGCAAAAACAGCTAAAATAATCTGGGATTAACATAAAAATGTTTAGAATTTGGCAAAACCGTTGAATAACTATCAAAATCATAATGTTTTGTCTTCTTTAGATTATTTAATAAATTTAAGCAGTCAGCAACATTTTACCTAACTTTTAACTAGGTGAAAGTCGGGTTTAAACCTCCAAAAGATGATTTTCTCAGTAATCTAGGCTCTAAATTCTGATAACATGTCTAAAATAAGATGAAGTGAAAATGAGTTAAAATTTTAACTGAGTTTGCAAACATTTAACAACCCATAAATCAAAGTATAATCATCTTTTATAGAAGTGTGTTAAAGTTGAAAAGAGCACTTATAATCCATATAGGAGCTACTGAAAGCGATCTAGGAATTTACGCACCTATATTCGGCAACGGAGAATTCATACACATTCCTCATCCAGAAAGCGAGAACCCTAAACTTTCACCAACCTACAGAGAACTAGGCTACAGAGCCTTTTTTCTTCCAGAACTCGCAGAAGTACTAGATTGGCATGTACATTACGACCCAGAATTCGAGACATTCACTTATGGAAACTATGAGAAAGAAGAAGACATCCAAGGCTACGAGAAACTAAGAAAAGGAGACTACCTATTCTTCATAACTTCACTTAAATGGTATGACCTCTCTGAAGAACGGCCACCATGGATAGAGCTGGAAGGCTACTACATAATCGGATACCTCACAATAGAACGCATAGATAAAGCCAACGAACTACCACTCACCGAAACACTAAACATATACCGAAACAACGCACATGTGCGAAGACTACTCTCATGGATCCCAGACGTAGGCCTAGAAAAATCCATGGAAAAAGAAAACTGGGATAAACTAATACTCTTTAAAGGAAACCAAGAAAAGTCAGCCATCCTAAGAGTTGCGGTCTCATTTAGCAAAGGAAAACATCGTGTAACAATAGAAGGAGAAAAACAAGCCGTATGGTGGCCGAATGAGCTTGCCCACAAAGTATTTTCATTTGAAACAAATCAAGACATTCAAAAACGTTGCAAAGCATCGGGAGGCAAATGGTGGCACGGAATCATCGAAGGCGAAAAAATAAAATACATCTGGGAAGCCATAAAAGAAAAAACCCGGAACAAGCCAAAATAATCTTCAAATCGTAGTCTTTCCCTTATAAACTTTCAACTATCCTTAAGAACAGTTGAAAAATAAATAGTCTAGATGCATTTGTCCGAGTATTAAAAAACTTCCGAAGTTTGCAGCTTACAAGCTAAAAGAAAGGAAAAGGATCTAAACGGCTTAAAGAAACATCACGATACCTTTTTTGGCTAACATTGCCAAGTGGTGACACAATGAGGTTCCTAAGAACATTTCCACCAATACTTAAAAACACGGAGACTTCGAAATACTCTACCGATGGCACTACTACAGCTGTTTTCTCTTCCTTGATCCCAAACTGTATGCGAGGAGCCAAAAAACATGGAAATGACATTAAAGTTAAACAACAAAATTTTGAAGATAAAACTAAATAAATCGTGCATTTCATTTGCTTGTTCAAGCACTTTTGCCAGTAATTTTACATCTCTTCTGTTTGTTAAAGAAAGTTTCTTTAAATATCCTTCTAAAGTATTTAAAATCAGTAACCAATTTTCTAATTCTAATATTGTAGTAGAAGGAAGTTTCTAAAATTCGTTAATTTTGCTATAATCCCATAATCACGTTAACAATTAAGAATAGCGTTATTGTGGTCAGGAAATCTGATAGTGATGCAATTATGGGTATAGTAAAGTTATCGGGATTTAGTCCGCGTTTAAATGTGACAAGAGCTAATCCGAACGATATCAGAGTTAAGGGTATCATGAGAAAAGCATTTGTTAAAATTACCATGAAAATTGATCGTAAAACTTCAATTAAAGAAAAAGCATATGTAAGACTTCCTATAATTGCAAATACACCAAATACTATGAAACCAGCCGAAAAAGTCCCTAAGATATACGTTCTACTCTCATGTCTACTTACTTCCCTAAAAGAAGGTTCAATGTCTCCCAAACTTAACTTCGTGGTAATTGTGGATGCAATGATTGACCCCTCATCTCCAACCGAATCGATGAGACAAGGATAAATTACGAGAATGTGGGGAAATCTTTCTATTTGATATTTGAGTTTAGAAAGTATTCCTCCGGCAAAATTACTGATAACTGCTAAAATTATTACAGTAGGCATGCTTTCTAAAAATGTTTTCCTAAAATCTCCACTAGCTCGATATTTTAAGGAGTGTACAAAGAGTAAGGTAAAAAAGAGACATAAAACGTATGATAAGACTGCGAAAATTTTCCTGAAGAAAATCAGCATTATTACAATTAACACGTATGTTGCTGAAACTATAATGTCATTTAGTGTAGACATTATTGGATACACGATAACATCGGGATCAATGCCTTTCTTATACGATGAAAAGGCAACTAAAGGCGCCAAGAAAAAAATCGAAATACATGTGGGAATCATCATGGAAAGCAATGCTATCATAATAAAAATTAATAGCGATATGTCACTACTAGATCCGAAGAAGAAAGATACGCTATAAGAGAGGAAACCAACTGTTAATGCGTTGATAAAACTCATGGAA
>JAUQZC010000162.1 GCA_030587435.1 Candidatus Baldrarchaeota archaeon
AAAAAATTTTTGAGGCAGAAAAAATACGTCTAACAATAGATATTGGGACAAACACTGAAATAGTGCTTGGAAATAAAGATGAGTTATTCACGACCTCATGTGCATCGGGTCCAGCTTTTGAAGGTATGCATATAACTCATGGTATGAAAGCTGTTGAAGGTGCCATAGAAAAAGTTAGGATAGATCCTGAAACATTCGAAGTGCACTATGAGACAATTGGAAACACAGAACCGGTAGGGATATGTGGGTCAGCTATGGTTGACATAGTTGCTGAAATGTTAAAAACAGGGCTAATAGACCGCACAGGAAAATTCAAAGTCAATAAAAGCACAGAACATTTTCAAAAAGTAAATAATGAATACGTTTTCGTAATCGCGAAACCTAATGAAACACGATCTGGGACTCCAATCATAGTAACCCAGAAAGATATAAGGGAAATTCAACTAGCAAAAGCAGCTATTCACACGGGATGCTCCATACTTATGAGAAAAAGAGGTGTTTCCACTGATCTCATCGATAAGATATTTGTTGCAGGTGCTTTTGGAAATTATCTAAACATCGAGAACTCAATTATAATCGGTTTATTGCCGGATGTACCTTCTAGCAAAGTAAAGTTTGTAGGGAATGCAGCAGGTTCAGGAGCAATAATGTCTCTAATATCTAAGAAAGAAAGAGAAAAAGCTAAGGAAATAACGAAAAGAACGAAATATATAGAATTAGCGATAGATCCAAGTTTCCACATGGAATTAGCAGCTTCGATGTATCTTCCCCACAAAAATCTCGACAAATTTCCAACAGTTAAAAAACTCTTAGAGAAACGAGGATTAATAAAAGCAAACCGACCTTAAACGTTTTACAAGTTTTTATTTCTTAAGAGGGGCAATATGATGGATAATGAAATTACAACATGGAAAATCAAAAGACTAAAGGAAGATAGAGTAGAAGAGTTAGAAGATTACATAGCTGTGGAATCGCCAATTAACATATATGTAAACAAAAGACGTTTTGTTACAATTTTTGCGTCACCTCAACTATTAAAGGAACTTGCAGTCGGACACTTAGTAGCCGAAGGGATCATAAATAGTATTGAAGATATTTCCCAAATCGATGTAAGAAGTAACAATGTACTGGTCACTTTAAGTTCTTCTAATATTGATTTAGAAGAGTTTAAACTTCTTAAATCCATAACAACGGAGTGCACCAGCATCGATAGCTACATTGAAACTCTAAAATCAATGTCAAATCTTAGAATCGGTTCTAAACTTTATGTTAAGGTTGATGACATATTTAAAATGATAAGAAAAATGAGTGAGAACTCAAAAATATATAGAAAGACTGGAGGAACTCATGTAGCAGCACTCTTCAACAAGGATGCAAAATTATTGTATCTCGCTGAAGATGTTGGAAGACATAGTGCAATAGACAAAGTAATCGGCCTAGCTCTAATAAATGGCTGCGACTTAACGAATTCAGTTTTAACCAGTAGCGGCAGAATAACTGCAAGTATGATTTTAAAAGCGGCAAGAGCAGGAATTCCCATTGTTGCTTCAATCTCAGCGCCTTTAAATTCAGGTTTAATAGCAGCAGAGAAGATTGGAATAACATTAATATGCTTTGTTAGAGGAAAAAGAATGAACATTTACACGCATCCAGAAAGAATACTACTTGATTAAATATTTCAAAATCCTTCACGTGCCCTAACTTTTAGATTTAATACTCCTAATAATCAATTTCATAGAATACTTCTCGGCTATCTCCCTTAAAATTTCTGATATATCTTTTGGTAACGTGTCTTTAGTCAAGGTATATACACGTATTTCTTTCCATCGCGGGAAAACGGCAACTACACATATAAATTTTTCAAAATTTCCAATGTAATATTCGCAGCAATGTCTTCTAACATTGTAACCTGCACTAATAAGTTTATTCGAAATATTAACTAAATCTTCAAACCTAATATTAAGCATGGAAATCTCCCAACTGAAATTCTGAAATTTCACCTAATAAAATATCTGCTCTTATATTAATTTGACATGAGGTTTTGATATGGCTTCAAGTCAAGAACTTGCTGCTAAGGTACTAATGGAGTTCGAAAAAACTGAAAAACCCTTAAAAGAAGTTTTTCAAAAAGTCTGTAAAAAACATGGAATTCGCGATTACCAGATAATGGCTTCAATATACCACTACGCTTTTGAAACCGTGAAAAATATTATTGCAATAGATTTCCTCTTGGAGAGAACCTTAAAGGGAGATGTTACCCTTAAAAAACTTCCTTCCATGGTTAGAAACATTTTAAGAATAGCTGTTTTTGAATTAAAATTTGAGAAGAACCCTTCTCCACTTGTAACGGACCTAGCAGTTAAAATAGTCAAAAGAAATGTTAGTAGAAGAGCTGCAAACTTTGTTAATGCGGTTTTACATCAAATAGACAAAACTGACTTAAATAACCTAGTTAAGAACACTAATTGGGTTAAAAAGTTAAGTATACTTACAAGTCACCCTGAATGGTTTGTTAGAAAACTTGAAAACATAATGGGAAGGGAAGAAGCAGAGAAACTTCTTCGCGCAAACAATGAAATAAGAGTTACATGGCTTAGGGTTAATACGCTCAAAATATCCGTTGAAAAAGCCATTAGAAAGCTTGAAAAAGAAAACATCATCGTTGAAGAAGATAAAGACTTCCCAGAAGTTCTAAAAATTATTAAAGCAGAAAAACCAGTCGTAACATCTAGTTTACACAAACGAAACGAAGTATTTATTCAAGATAAGGGGAGTGTCGCAGTTGTTCACGCTTTAACCCCTGAGCCAGGAGACATTATCTTAGATGCTTGTGCGGCTCCAGGGATGAAAACAACCTTAATGGCTCAGCACATGGAAAATAAGGGGAAAATATTTGCAGTGGACATTTCTTCTCGAAGAATTCAACTTCTGAAAAAAATGGTTAAGTCAGCCGGTGTTAAAATAGTGTATCCGATACTTGGAGATTCCGCAAAACTAAAAATAAAAAATATTTCTAAGATTTTAATCGATGCTCCATGCAGTAGTAGCGGGGTTCTCCGATCAAATCCGGACATAAAGGTTACATTGACACCAAAAAGAGTAAAAAGACTATCTCTTTTTCAAAAAATAATCCTTCAAAACATGTTAGAAGTTTTAGAGGAAGGTGGCATATTAATTTATGCTACTTGTTCCGTTTTGCCAGAGGAGGGAGAAGGACAAATAGATGCGTTTTTCACTAAGGTTAAACTTAAAACACCGAAAATACTGGGAACAAAAGGATATAGCGACTTTAAGTGTGCAACATTTGTCAAACGACTTTTCCCTCATATTCATGATACTTCGGGGTTTTTTATATCAAAAATGTTAAAAAATTAGTATTCTACAACTTTTTTAGCTCTTCTTTTCCAGTCAGCTATCTTTAGCTCCAACTCAGAAAAGTCACCGAGCCCTTTACGCCAATCGTCAGCTTCTCTTCTCATCTCAAATCGAATACGTCCACCAAAAGTTTTTAGTCGACTTTCTAAAATATCACATACGATTTCCAAGGCATCGCCAATCTTATCTGGTAACTTGGAATATTTTCTACAGAAAGCTAAAAGCCTATCATAAACTTCTTCGGTTGGAAGAGTTTTCCATTCCTCAAAAAACGCTGAAGTATCTGGAACAATAACTGTTTCCCTACTCTCTGTCACCACCTCTGTAGTGGTAGGTGGTAGAGATGGAGGTGGAGCAGTTGAAGTAGTTGGGGGTGGAGCTGCTTCCTCAATTTTTTCTCGTGCGGGGATAAATATTTTTTCTGCTTCAAGTTTTATGAGACCTTCTTCCTCAAACATAAAAAGAAGACTTCCCAAAACTTCTCTAGGTACTTCCAGTTTTTCTGCCAATTCGTTGACATCTGATACGCCTTCTGTATAAATTAACATCAATATCTTAGCTTCAAGAGGACCTTCTTTCAAAATAATGGTTCTAAGTTTTTCTATTGCTTTTTCATCCCCGGCTATGGCCTTAACAATTAGCATTTGTAGGTTTACAAATTTATCTTGAAGTTTTTTCAAGAGGTTTTCGTACATTCTTAACTGTTCTGTCTGAACTTCGGCTTCGGTTACCTTTTTTGTTTCTTTTTCCTTTTTCAAATCTTCAATTAACTTTTCTCTTTCTCTTAATTTACTTTTAAGTTCTATCATTTCTTCCTGAAGTTTATCGAATGCCTTTTTTATTTTCCCTAACTCTTCTTCTTTGCTTTTAAGGTCATTTTTTAATTTTTCATTTTCTGCCTCTAATGCTGAGACCGCTTCTCTAACTTCATTTAATTTCTCTTGTAAGAGAAGAATTCTATTGCGTTGTTTTTCGATTATGGCATCTCTCTCCGCCAACTGTTTTTTAATTGTTTCAAATACTTCTTTTTCCAATATTTCTCTCTCCTACTCTAAATTATCCAAGTAAAGTACCATACCGTGGGAGACGAACTCAACTATTTAAATTAATTACAAACGTAAACGGTATTAATAATTTTGTATCAACTGACATTACACTTCTAACAAATATTTTAATCCTTCTATTTTAAAAACCCCAGTTTCTTAAAAAGTCTCTCAACCGTTTCCGTTAAGCGATACTTTCTAAGATCCTTAAATTCAACCCACTTAGCTTCTAAAGCATCAGATGAAGGCTTTAATTCCCCCCTTAAGACTTCAGCAAAAAAGTCAACAATAACAAAATGGTATTTAACTTTACCTTCCTCATCCCTTGTAATGATCTCAGTTACATTCGCAATTTCACCAACCCTCACATCTAGTCCAGTTTCCTCTTTCACTTCGCGGCGAACCGCATCTTTTATTTTTTCCCCCAGTTCAACCAGTCCACCGGGTATACTCCAAAGTCCCCGCCCAGGGTCTCCAGCACGCTTAATTAACAACACTTTATTGCCTTTAACAATTACTGCTCCTATGCCGACAATAGGGTTCTCAGGGTATAGTCTCTTGTGCAAGGCTAACACCAAAAGAAATAAGTTAAATATTATTTTTATTTTCTTTTGTTGGGGCTCTTACTTCTATCAAATGTAACTGACTGTCAAATAAAGCTATAAATTCGTGGTCCTTGTGTTTAATACGAACCTTTGCAGGCCAATGCTTTCTTCGACTTGAAACTACTCTCTTATCCACATTAAAGAAAAGTACATCCCCGCAAATTGGACACTTAACCACTTTAGTCGGCAAAACATCTCCTCCATTAAAGAACTGTAAACAACGCTTTCTTATATGTAAGTCTTTCTTTATAATTAATTCTTTGGATTACCCGGTTAAAACTTTTGATAACTGTGAAGTGTAACTGTGAAGTTTGACCTTATGCATCCTGTTTTCACAATACACATGAAGAATAGCGTGTATATGGAAAATAAAGTAAAACTAATAGTTATATTTTCAATAAAAGATTTTTTATCCATTTTAATCACATAAATAAAGACTCTCTTATTAAATTAACATCCTAAATTAAGTAATCTTCATATTATGTATCATCATTCTGTAGTGTTGGCTTGGAGGTGTTATCTTTACATATGTCAAATAAAACATTAGAAGAAAAATTGAATAAATTGATAGAAGCATTCAAACAGCTAAACGAAAACATGGAAAAATTCGAAGAAAAGGTCAACGAACTGATTTTAGAGATAAGTTCACTTGCAGAAAACTTTTCAAAAATATTAATGATTGAAGCGGCGGAAAGCTTGGAACCCAATACCTGCGAAGTTCCAGAAGAAATGTACACTTAAACCTAGATTTATTTCCCTACTTCCTCAAGCCTTTTTATAACCCAGTCCTTTTCTAAACTGAGCAATAAACCAGCAAGTCTTGGGCCACTCTTTTTGCCAAGCAGAACCATGTAAGCAGCTTCAAAAAACTCTTTGGAACTCAATCCAACACTTTTAATTATGTTATAAAACTCGTTGAACAATTCATTTTCAGACCATGTTCTGCTTTTAAGAGCCTCAGCTAGCAAACCTAATGCTTTCCTCTGCTTTTCGCTCAAACTATCTTTCATTTCAACCGGTAGTTTCTCAATTACTTTCAATTTAAACTCTGGCGCATATAGTTCGATCCATCTTCTAGCCATTTTTATTCTTTTCTTAACATTTCTCAAGTCTTCCCCGGAAATGCCATTCGTTAAATATCCAGTTCTCCTTAAAATTGATATCAATCTTTCCTCTTCGCGGTCTTCGTCTAAAATTTGTGATAGAACTGCTGCAAACCTATATGGTAACTGTAAAGGCAATTTACTTGGAGGTTTATCTACTTGTGAAAGAAGATATGCCTTTACAATCCTTCTTCTAACATTTTCATCTATTTTCTCAACTTCTTCCTTTACGTTAAAGTATATTCTTTCACCCCAATCGTATCGATCTACGAGTTCAAAAATACGTTTATAATCAAACTCCCAATGAGGAAGAGCAGAAGTTCTAACATCCTCAAGCATGTGGCGAAAAACATTAAACCTATATGCTTCGGGAGGCGCAATTTCAAGCCATTCATCCAAGCCAAGACCAATGCCCCTTCTCTTACTCATTTTCAACAACTTACCATCAGGTGAACGGATATAAACGAAATCGTAAAAGATGGATACTGGTTCAGGTCGGTTCCATATTTCTTTTAAAACAGCTCTACCAGTGTCAAAAGAGGATCCAGCAGCTAAATGATCCTTGCCTAAAGGCTCGAAGTTGACGTGGAAAATTTTCCACCTAGCGGGCCACTCTAATCTCCAAGGAAGTTTTCCTCTTCCGTCTCTAATATCGACTTCTCCGTCCTCTTTGCAAACATCACAATGATAACCGACTTTATAACCGTCAATATAGGTCGGTTTTACAGCCCACTCGGCAATTCTTCCACAAGTATTGCAGATAGGCATATATGGGATCCAGTCTTCAGGATATAATGTTTTATGTCCGGCAGCGGATCTAATCCTGTTTAAAACTTCTATAAATCTCTCTCTATTTTCGAAAACGAATTTAACTTCCTCTATGTATTCTCTTCTTTTATGAAACTCACCAGCGAAAAGTATTTCGAGTTTGATACCAAAGTCGGCGGCGTGCTCTCTAACCGGAGAAACAAAGTGTTCAGCATAGTTTTCGTGGCAACCCCACAGGTCTGGTAGGTCTTCCAGAGGGAAACCTCGAAATTCCTCTTCTTTTTCTATAAATTCTTTAGGGACAAATACAGGAAGTCTTCTTAAAGGGTCTTGACTATCTATAAATAGTATGTGGCGAGCTTTATAACCCATATCTGAGAGCTCTCTTAAAACACCGTCGCAAAGGGTGAGGTCTAAAAGGTTTCCTAAATGTATTTTACCACTTGGGGTAACACCAGACTCGCAAGTGTAAACCTTTTCGTTAGGAAATCTTTCAAGGATTAAATGGGCTGCTTGTGTCACAAAGTGGTCAAATCTTCCTTTATTCGTCGCCATAAATTTCACCAGTTACATTTAACTCGGAGATTAGGGAGACAATTTGTTTCTTAAAATTTCCATAACTAAATCTTAAAAATTTCTCCTTGCATCAGCATACAACTTCTTAGGTTATATAATTTAAAAATGTTGCAAAAGGTTTTTAGGTGTGTCCCTTTTATATTAAAGGGAGATGTAAAATATGCCTTTCAAACATAAAAAGAATGAAGACGATGATAAGAGCAAAAAAAGAGATGAAGAAAGAAAAAAGAAGAGAAAAGGCTTTACATTCGGTTTTTCAATAATTATGGGACCGGAAGGAATAAAAATTAAGCAACATACACCAGAGGGAGGTAAAGAACTTCCATTTCCACCATTCCCTATGATACCGTTGTTTCCAAGATCTTTTCAACCAAAAACAAAATTTGAGCAAAAAGAAAAAGTAAGACAAGAGTTTCCATGCATCATATCTCCCATGGATGTCCAAACAGATGGAGAAAACATTCTGTTAATTTATAACATTCAAAGCGAAAATGTAAACGTTGAAGCATCGCAAAGCTCTCTAATTATAAAGTCAGGCGACCAAACTTTCATAAGTTTAGTACCAGTACCGCTTGACCTTAACAGCATACAAGCAAACTATAAAAACGGAATACTTGAAGTAAAAGGAAAAATAGATAAAAAACAGTTCAGAAAAATACTTTAGAGATATTAAGAAAACTGTGTTTTAGGTTGAGATGAGGCTTTTTGAAAGGTGTATATACTCTCATAATTTTTCTTAAAACAAATATATTGTTAAAAATTGGAAAACTAGGGATCCACACTTTTCCAAGAGGAATCTACACCTACACTGGTTCAGCCATGGGTATGGGTGCTTTAAGCTTGGAAGGTAGAATAAAAAGACATCTAAGAAAAAATAAGAAAATAAAATGGCACATAGATTACCTTTTAAATTCAGATAACGCCCAAATACAGTCAGTTATCTATGCAGAGACAAACGAAAAATTCGAGTGTAAAGTATCTCAAGAAATCGAAAAACTAGAGGTAGCACACGTTTTAGTTAAGAGGTTTGGAGCATCTGACTGCAAAGAAGGCTGCCAAGCACATCTACATTACCTTACACTTGATCTTGGTCAAGTTCAAGAACTAATACTCAAAATTTATAGAAAACTAGGTTTAGAACCAAAGCTATTTTATAATGTTAACTATTCTTCCAATAGTTCTAGTGTTTGCCTCTCTCGTAACAATTTTATCTCCAACCTTTAACATTTCAGGCCTAAACTTGAACTTTAACCTAACTTTTGCAAAGTCTCCAACCGTAAGATAATCTTTACCATAAATCTTATCGAAAACCACGGTCTGACTAACCGTATGAGCATGTAAAACAGGAGAGTAACCTACAGTTATTCTAGTGGGATGCTTAGTTACAATTATATTTGCCTCAAAAACTCTAACAGCATTTACAGGATAATCGAGATCAGCTATTACTTGCCCTCTTCTAACAATCTCCGGATCAATTCTTTTTAAATCTATTCCAAAGGCATCCCCAGCTTTAACACGCTCAACCCTCTTCTTAAAAACCTCAATAGAAGCAACTCTAGCTTGATGAAACTCACCGTTATCGTCGGGGCCAACAATAACAGTTTGACCTGGCTTAAAAACACCTTGCACCACGGTACCCGTAACTACAACATTTGTACCGGCTATACCTCGATAAACCTTATCAATATAAGCTAAAGCAGGCTTCGTAAGTAACTCGTTAGAAATCCTTGAAGGTAAACGCGCAATAGTTTCTCTTAGAAGAGGTAAACCTTCACCAGTTACAGATGAAATCTCGTAGACGGGTACTATAACTCGATGGCCTATTTCTCGCAAAACAATTTCAATATCTTTTAAAGTTCTAATCCATAGCGGGATTTTGCCTATACTTTTCAAGGTTTCCCGCACAACTTCTCTAACTACTCTTAATTCTTCCGGTGTTGCAAGATCTATTTTTGAAATTACAACTAGAAATGGCAGTTCTTGCGTGGATAAGAGAATTAAATGTTCACGGGTTATATCATCCAACCTAGATAATCCAGTCTTCATCCTCTCTGACATTATTAGTTTATATTCGTCCTTTGCTGGAACAAGAACTAACCCGTATTGTGCATCTTGACCCAGTACTGATCTAATCATAGTTTTAGCATACTCAGAGTGACCTGGAGCATCATGAAAAATAACGATTCGCACGGACTCATCGAGAATTCTAGCAATCTCTTCTTGATCAAGAGGATTATGAAAAGTTACAGGTCTCAACTCTTTATCAAAGCCAATAAACGCCTGATGAATATCTGCCGTCTGCCCTCTTTTTATTTCTTGAGGATGTTTAAGAAGAAACGATCTTGCTGCACCCTTACCATCATCGAGCATGCCTTTAACAAAAATACCTATCAATGTAGATTTTCCACTGTTAACTCTACCGACGACATTTATGCCAATTGTTTCTTTAATTTCATCTAGGGGAGTGCGTTCAAGAACATATTTTCCAACATAGCCCTTTTCGGTTTCGATAATTTCGGTTTCAATTATACGAGCATTGGCTTCTTCACACAGTTTCTTCAAAATTTTCTCAGACAATTCTAATTGCTCCTTAGTTAACCCGTAAATGTCCCAAGCTTTTCCATTTATGTCCTCAACACCCACAACAAAGAATCCACAGCCTTCAGAAGTAATATATTTTATTTGCGTTACTAGTTTTTCTCTTCTATCCTTTTTTAAATCTTTTTCTTTAAGCATTCTTTTAAATTCAGCCCTGCAACTTTCACCTATAGCTAACAGTTGCTTAATTTCAAGGCTTTCTTTATACTCAACCACCGATAATTCCTCGTGTAGTATTTACTAAAAACTCAAAATAAAACCTTAATTAATTTTGCCAAACATAACATAAATTTACTTTATAAAAGGCTATTCAGATTTTTAACATCCTAATTAATGAAGGTACAAAGACCGTCACCAGTAACGCTATTAACGCATACTTTATGAAAAGTATGTAAAAACCGACTGGAAGTATAATTGAAAGGAGTAGATACGCAGTGAAAACAATTACAAGGCCCAAGAAACACCGAAGAACTTTGAATTTAAATACCTGAGAATCCAGCATTCCCACAAATTTTTCTTCTAGCAGATAGCCTACAGCAAAGCCTAGATAGGCACCGCATATTCTCGGCACATCTTCGCTAGCCTCCGCAAAAAACAAAATTGCATATAAAGCAAAAAGCATGAGGGGCACAAATCCTGATATAAAAACTTTAAGCCCAAAGGAAATTTTTTCAACTTTTTCTTCCAAAAAATTACTAAGAAGATGATATGCAAAAACCATAAGAGCTCCGATGAGTATTCCACCAATAACATCTATTGGATAATGTACATTTAAATAAAGTCTAGAATATGAAATTAAAATGATTAGAACAATTGCTAGAACTATGATGAAAACATTTTGTGTCGTAATAGCTAGGTATCCCCAAAAAGTAGTTGAATTCTGAGCATGTCCACTTGGAAAACCATAGCCAGACACTTCAATTAGCCCATTAGGTGGTCTTTCAAGCTTAAAAATATCTTTTAGCAAGTTATTTAACCACATGCTGAAAAACAATATTATTACAGTTTTATAACACAGCTTTTTGTTAACAGCTAGATATAAAGTGGTTAAGGCAGCCAAATAAAAATACTTGCTCCCCAGGTACGTTATAAATAGCCAAAAATAAAAAACCCAATTCATCTCATTCCACCACCATTAATTATCGAAATAAGATGGTTAAAGGAAATGAAGTCGAAATTTTTTACTTTCATACAGGTTTTTAATGAATTTAGTCAATGTACTAAATGTATATCCATTCTGTTCTCTCGGGTTCCTTTTTGCCTAGCGCTGGCGCAATTTTCTCCCAGAAAAACTTTATAGCAAATGGTATTGCCAAGAACTCTTCCTCGAAAACGTCAAAATTTAATGCGTCCACGTAGATTTCTTGGCTTGTACCGATATTTCCATCTTTATCCATGTCGAAAACAAACTCAGGGTAGTCGTGATTTGCCTTTAACAAAACTTTATATAATTCCAACTCTTTACGCCTTGGTATTTCTTCTTTTCTGATGATTCCACATCGCATCCAAACCCAGTTATTGGTCACAAATATGACTACTACATGTTTTCTACCAGAAATTTTATATGGAACTAGGAAAACTTTATCTTTTTCTCTCCATTCAAATTTCAATTTCATGAGTTTTAGATATTTAGCTATTCTTTCTTCTATTCGACCACTTTCCTCCGACACTTTATCCTCTCCTATACTCTTTAATAAATTCAAAAATGATATTACACCTATATAATTGTTTTTTATTGTTTCCCAACTCTTTCTCTTGTTATTAGAATTTCAATTATCCACGCATGTCACCCTATACATTCAACTTTACTTTTAACAAGATAACGTTTTCACGTTTTAGCTGTGATAACCCTTTAGAGAGACTCTGAACCCTGCTTTCCTTTTTAAATCACCATTGGGTAATTTCCTTTTCCATTTTTTTGACTGTTAACAATTATTAAATGTAAAATGAGTTTAAAGTAACAGATGCAAGGTTATAATATGAGGTGGTTATATGTCCGTGAGCGAGATTTCTCTTGATATAGACCCGAAGGATGTAACTGAAAAGATAGTCTCATTCATTAGGGATAAGGTTGAGGAAGCAAGTGCTAGCGGAGTCGTTATTGGTTTAAGTGGTGGAGTGGATAGTTCAACAGTGGCTTTTCTATCGGTTAAAGCTCTAGGACCTGAAAAAGTTTTAGGTTTAATAATGCCCACCGATGTCACACAGAAAGAGGACGTTGAAGACGCTGTAAATGTCGCTGAACTTTTAAAAATAAAATATGAAATAATAAATCTCTCTCCGGTTCTCAAATCATTTAAAGAAGTTTTGAAGAAATGCGAACATTTTAGCGAGGAAAATATTTTGGCTTTTGGTAATATTCATGCACGTGTAAGAATGATCCTTCTTTATTATCACGCGAATATACTTAATCGCATAGTAGCTGGTACAGGCAATAAATCTGAACTTTTAATTGGATACTTTACAAAATATGGTGACGGTGGTGTAGATATCTTACCCATAGGTGATCTCTACAAGACCCAAGTAAGACAACTAGCTAGATACTTAGGTGTCCCAGAAAAAATAGTCCTGAAAACACCTTCAGCAGGTCTTTGGGAGGGGCAAACAGACGAAGGGGAGATTGGTATAACCTATGATACGCTTGACAAGATATTGCATGGATTAGTTGATTTAAAGATGGATCTCAAAGTTTTGTCGGAGACCCTAAAAATACCTGTTGAAACCGTGGAAAGAGTTAAGGAAATGATATTAAAAAGCGAACATAAAAGAAATGTCCCTCCAATAGCGAAAATAGTTTACAAAAAATGAAATGCCCCCTTTTTCTCTAATGATATTACATTTTGATATTATAGTTTTCTCAGGTTAGTATTCGTGTGGAAGCGGGATGTATGCTAGCTGCGTCATCATGGCATTGTTATACTTCTCGATATTAATCAATGGGGATATTACTGCTAATCATATTATTAAACACGTAACAACTCGTTGTTGCCATGCACCCCCCACCATAGTTGGGTATAAACTCTGAATTAAAAGAAGTTCTTCAAAGTGATTTCATATTCATTGAACATTCATTAAGCTTTTTGTGGTAAATTGAAGCTTATAAACTGGTTAAACCACAAAAATAATCTAATTCCTTTTCTTTTGAAATTTGTTTTTTCAACCATTAAACAACTCATTCACCTTCGTGACTCAATATCGGTTATGACTGCGACTCATATTGGAACCCCAACAATACATGACCACCACCCCTATAGTGGGGTAACATATAGTTTGAGGCCGCGACCCTCAGTCACAACATATGGTCATATCGTCATAGCATGGGCGATAAACCATAAAATTTAAAAAGAAGAAATAACATAAGCAATATCTGAGATATATGAAATATCTCAAAACCAACATATATGTAAGGGAGGAAAGAATAAATGCCAAAAGAAAGTATCTTCCCATTAACCCCAATTGAAAGATTAATCAAGAAGGGCGGTGCAGAAAGAGTATCAGCAAGTGCAACACGAACACTCAGAGAAATACTCGAAGACATGGCTCTTAACATTGCAAACGTTGCAAGAGACCTAGCAGAGCATGCAGGAAGAAAGACCGTAACAGCAGAAGACATCAAATTAGCATACAAACAATTAAAATAAAAACATCAAAACATCAATTTTTATTTTTGTAAGAACTCTTTCTTAATATCCTCTAATATTCTTTCTGCTATTCTGGTGGCCCTTTCCGAGATTTCATTCTTTTCACTTATAATTTCCTTTGCTTCCTTTTGGTTGATCTCAATAAGTATAATTTTTTCTTTCATTTTTTCTAGGAGTCTTGTGTACTTTTCTCCTGAAGTTCCTCTGGGAACCACAAGTACACCTTTGTCCATTAAGTTTGAAACGACGGCATTTTCTAACCTTTTAAGTGCATAGTACGCTGCAACGCCTCCACTTTTATCCCAATTTTTTATGTTTGGAATCTCAAAACCTACAACAGCCTTATTGCTATTTTTAGATATTTCCATTAGAGCGGCCAATTGTTGTTGTTTTTCTCCAACCCTGTAGGAATAGGCTATTTTTAGGCTGGCGGTTAGTCCCATGGTTTCAGCCACATGCGACATCGCTAAACAAAGTGAGTCAACCAAAATGATAGGGGTTACCTTTATTTCTTCTTTTTCTTCCCTTTTCTCTTCTTCTATTTTCAATTTTTCTTTAAGTTTTCTTCTAAGCTGTTTAATTACTCCTCTCGGGTTACCCTTGGTTACTTCATATATTTTTTCAAATTCTTCCTCTTTGAGTGGAAAGTGGGGATCGTCTGGGAGAGCTAGGTTAAATTGTTCCCAGTAAAGCTTCATATGTTCAACATAAAATTTCTTAATGTCATTAATACTAAAAGGTTTGAGATAGGCTGGTAATTCCATTCTAGAACTTAATGAAGCATCCATGATTCTCGTGAGTTGTTCCCAAGTTTCTGGAAGAGAGGTAATGATGAAACAACAATTTTTTAGCTCGTTGTATAGCTTTTTCATAGTTTCTAAAATTTGTCTCTCCGCTTCTTCACCCCATATTCTTAAAGGAGTTTCCATTTCGTCAAAATAGAAAAGAACAACCTTATCTGCGTTATCTAGTAGAATTTTTAGTGCAGCAAAACATGTTTCATCATCATCCAATATGCTTCTTACACCAAGCTTTTCAAGATCTTCTTCATCAAGTGTTTCGCTTAATAACCATCGTTCAGCAGTGTTTCTGAGAGCAAAATTTGTAGCATAAATCAACAGTACTTTTACAATATCGCTAGCAACTCCCGAATATGTTTGATGGACTGAAAATTCCTTTTTTCTTCTCCCAAAAACTGAAAGAAAACTTTTCTTCTCAGTCGATCCGTATGTTTCTAAAAGTCTGTTAGCTGCATTTTCTATCAATGTGATGCCAGCAACATCCATTAGACATGTGTATAGATGTAAGATTGTACGTAACGGGTTTGGTGGACTTGGAACATATACTGCGATGAAATTATGTGTTTTTTCTTTTTCTTTTAACGCCCAGTAAAGGTGTGTTTTACCCATGCCCGCTTCGCCTAACACAGGAACTATTCTAGGAGTACTATCAATCCTAACAAGTTCAATAGCTTCTAGAATAGCTTCCTCTACATCTTTTCTCGGCTCACAGATGTCTACTTCATCTGGCATGTCTCCTCTTGAAACATATCTTTGAAAAGGCAGCGGATTTTCCCGTAAGATATCAAAATACTCCTGATGAACCATTAAGCTACACCTATTTCTAACTCTTATTCCTAGTAAAGAATTGGAAAAAGATTTATAACAGTGCGTGATACCTCCACAACACTTAACGTTTAAAATGCATTATTAAAAGTCGACAATTTCTTCAAATATATCCTTCTCTACTAGTGTTCTTTCGCCTCTACTTTGTAAATATTTAGTTATTTCACTAATTTTTTCTTCTACTTTTCTTAAACTTTCAAACCAGTCAGAACAAAAAATAACCTTATTTTCGCGAACTACTTTCTCAAATTTTAAGTTTAATGCCGAGGCATATGAAAGAAGGGTTGGAGGGCCTTCAACTGAGACTTTAAAGAGAAAAAGGTAAGCACCACTTTTAGCATCTCTGAATTGATTTACTCTAATGATATATGGCAATTTATTTACCAACTGCTTCTTTTCTAATTTTTCCAAGGAAGTTTTCTAATTTTTCGGCAGCATCTAAAGCTAAAACTATTTTTCTTCTATGGTCTTCATCTAAAAGAGTATATAATCGCTTCAGCTCTGTTTTAAGTGTAGAGAGTAAATTAAAAATTTCAAGGAAACTTCTATAAACAAATAACTCTTCTTCTTCCAATATTAACCCTCCACCACAACAATATAGTGGGTTCGAAACTTATTAATTAACTCATAATATCACCATTCTGCATCTATATATAAAGTTAAGTTTGCTCGTCGATTCGTCACTAATATTAGGATTGGCAAATTTAGGTTGAAAGTTTTTTCTCTAATAGTTCAATTGCCTTCTTTACTTTTTCTTTTGCATCTTCAAGAACTTCAGAAGAAGCCGATATCCAAACCCTTATCTTTCCAACCTCGGGCATAGATTTTATGTAGACACCTGGAACTTCACGCATGACCTCGTCGATGAAAGGAGAAAGAGTAGTTTCATCCATCGCTGAAACCTCAAAAATCTCTTCGTAGAAAGCTGCTTTAACCCTTTCTTTAAGCCAAGGTACAACTTCATTTTCAAAAATCCATTTTAATTCTCTTGGAACACCCGGTAAGGAAATAACAACACAGTTATCAGTTTCTAAAAGTACTCCTGGAGCACCACCCACACGATTATCCAACGGTTTAGCACCCTCAGGTAATATAGCCATTTTCTTACGAGGCTCAGTTATTTCGGGGGATTTGACGTACCCCTTTTCGTAAAAATAGCGATATTGTCTCTCAACAATTTTTAAGGCATCCATGTTAAGTGCAAGTTTAATGTTGAAGGCTTTTGCAACTCCTCGTAATGTTTTATCGTCATGTGTTGGTCCCAATCCACCACTAGTGATAATTAGATCACATCCATCTTCTATCATTCTTCTTATAGCTTTAGAAATTTCATCTATTTCATCTCTAATGGTCATAAACTCTTTAACATGCACACCAAATGCTCTAAGCATCTTTGCAAGCCAGTTGCCATTTGTATCTAAAACAATTCCGTCTACTATTTCGTTGCCAATAATGAGTATTCCAGCTGTTAAATTCTTCATCTCGATCTAGCCCTCCTTTGAATAGCAAATACACTGAACACTATGAAAAGAAATAAAGCTATTAGAAGTGACGGGAAAAGTCTAGATAGTTTATCTACAAGTATCATTATGTTTTCAGGTTTATAAAGCTCGTACTGAACAAACTTCATATAAACAAGTACAAAACCATAAACTATGAAAAACGGCCAAGCCACATAGCCTCCTGCTAAGAGAAGAATTAGTACAAGCACCCCCAAGCGGCTTTTTACAGGCTCTAAAACTTCATGAGGAAGTTTTTTGTCAACATCGTATTGAAAATAATAGGATAAGAGAAAGGGTGGCAAATCAAACCTAATAAGTGCATCCAACTGAAGGCCGGTCTGAATTGGCAATAATAAAAGGCAAATAGCTGATCCATAGAGGAGTATTAAATCAAAAAGTTCTCGCGGCGGAAAAATTAATGGTAAGGTTATGGTAACTGCATAAAGTGGAACTACGACCATTAAAAACGTAAAAGCGTGGAGAGCAATATATTTAATTAATTTTGTTAAGTTAAACATTGCTTGTCACCAGTTACATTCATTAATATCGAAGTTATCTTTGGTGTCTAGACGCTTCTAAAGCTAATTTAAGTACCTCTATTCCTTCGTTAAGGGCAACAGGGATTTCCTTTGCGTAAAGGAATACTTCTAACTCTCTTTTTAATGGTTCATATACTTTGAATGGCTTATAAGTTTCTTCTCTTCCCGCGCCGGGGAACTCAGCTACCTCATTTTTAAGGATTCTTAGCTCTTGTGATAAAAAGTCTATTTCAATAATACCTTCGCTTCCATAGACTCTTAGCTTTCTTTCCTTTGATGGAGTAAGCCAGTTTGCTTCTATTAAACATTTAACTCCATTATCAAATTCTAAAATTATTATTGCTGCATCTTCAAACTCGTCGTTAGTAAAGTAGCTAACCATGCTATCCATTCTTTTAACTGAACCAAATAGATTGCGTAGTATGTACATATCGTGAAAGGCTAAATCCATGATAACACCTATGTTCCAAAATCTTCTAGGAAATCTACCTATTCGTCTAGCACTTGCCATGATCGGTTTTCCAATAAATGGTAGACCTTTCTTAAGTCTTTCAAAAGCAGGGTTGAAAAGCTCTATAAAGCCAGGCATTATCCTAACATTATCGTAAGTAAGTAGTTTTTCAACATCCTCTACACGTGTGCCTAAGGGTTTTTCCATTAGAACATCTATTCCATGTTTTACAAAGTCCTCCGCTATCCTCGGAATATATTTCGGTGGAACCACTATGCTGACAGCATCTAAGTCCTCATTTTTTATCATATCTTTGTAATCTACGTACCAGTTAACGTCGTATTTTTCTCCAAGAGTTTTAGCTTTTTCAGCATCTATATCTGATACAGCAGTTAAATTCGAAATCTCTTTATAGACACGGCAATGTGCAGAGCCAAACCAGCCGCATCCAACAACACCTGTATTCTTCTTTGTACTCATTGATTGTTCCTCCGGTTACTTCCGAAACGATAGTTCACTTATCTAATTAACTTTATTGCGGCATATCCTACAACTTGACTGTAGTCGCGTGTAATGTCGCCCGATGTGGCATATTTAATTAAAACTCCCTCTTTGGCACCTAAGAGTTTGGAAGCAACTATAGCTGAAGCAACAACACCATAACCACACATAGAAACCCTATATTTACTCACAGTTTCAAATAAGGCATCTTCATCAAGTTTCGTTATAGCTTCAATTACTTTACTATCCTTCTTAGACGCGGCTTCTTGTGATTCATAGTGGGTAAAGTCGGTGCTAGCAATAATTACTCCGTCAATTCCTTGCAAGGCCGAAGCAATTGCTTGACCTAAATCTTTGCTTACCGAGAGTGTCTGAAGATTCATACAAATCGGAACAAATTCAAAGGATCCATAGATATATTGGAGAAATGGAATCTGAACTTCTAAACTATGCTCAAACATATGGCCGCTGTCATCTTCCTCAGCATACTTACATTTCTCAACTATTTTACGAGCTATGTCTCCATTAATTTTAACTGTTCCAAGAGGGGTTTCCCAAGCGCCCTCAACCATCACAGAAATAGATGCACCTAAACCTCTGTGATTAGGCCCTATAACAATGAACAATTCGGGCTTACCGTCTTGTGCAAGCTGATAAAAACCGTTAGCTGCTACAGGACCACTATACATGTAGCCCGCGTGAGGTGAAACCAAAGTCACAATTTTTCGTTCGCCATTTTCATTAACTTCAGGGAGTTTTCCTGGCCCTAGTTCATGTTTAAAACACCACTCAAGTCTCTTTAATAAGCTGTTTCTGTCTCCTTCGTAAAAAGTTCCAGCAACATACGGTCTTCTAATTTTCAACTCTATTCCTCCTTTAATCCTTCACCTAAATATTCACCTTCATAACCTTTTTCTACTTTTTCCGACTTAATAAAAATAATCTGACCAATTCTAGCATTTTTACTAAGCTTTACTCCAAAGGGATTAAATACTACAAGTAATCCTACACCTCTTCCCTTATAACCTGAATCATAAAGAGCTGTGTGTAACGTTGCCCCCATTCTAAGCAGCGAAGATCTAGGAAGTACTAAAGCTACACAGTCTAAAGGGATTTCAACGCTTTCTCTATAACGTACTAAGTAAACACCAGGCTTTAAACTGTACCACTCATCTTTTGGTCTTAATGGTTCCGTTCTAGGTATTTTTCTACGAGAATTATCAAAATCTAATGTGCCTCTTTCGCAAAACTGGTATATTTCACCTACGGTAAGATCTATGCCATTTACCTGTTCCTGTAAACTTAAATCCACAAAACCGTAAACATATTTTTTCGCTTTTTCCCCCTTTATAACCGTCAATCAATATTCCTCCACATACTCTACTTTAAATAAGTAATCAGGGCAATCTTTCTCTTTCTTAAAAACATTGATATTCATAAAATACTGCAAAACATAGAGAAAAGAAAAATAAAAAGTTGTTGACTTTACGCGTTTTATGTCATTGATAATTCTTCTGGCTTCATTTCTTTTTCAAGTGTCTTCTTTCCAAATCTAAGCCTAGCTACTAACACTTTTTCGGAAGAGTAGAACCAAGCTGCAATATAGATAAATACAACGGTTTCCACAGCCATGGCGATAATTCCTATAATAACTGAGAAATAGTTTCCGCTAAGTATTTGAAGCCCTGCAATCATCGGGTTTGTGAAAGGTATCAGTAAAAATGCCATAAGAAGCTCTTTACCTACGCCTCCCATTATCATAAATACTGATATCATTCCCAGTATAATCATTGGTAGAAATATAAACGAGAGAAGAGCTTGGGCAGATCTTACATCCTCTGCAAACGCTGCGATTACAACCGTTATCGAAAGACATGCAAGCAATGCAAGAAAAACTGTTACACCCAAAAGTATATATCCTTCAGTTGGTATCATGAGCCCAAGTTCTGCTAACTGCTCTGAACTTATAGGTAGTTCTTCAGTTGCCCCCATTATGGATGACATGTAGAAATTAAACCCTAACATGTATCCGATTGCACCTACGATTGAAATAATTATTGATCCAGTTAATTTTCCTACTAAGATCGTTGTTCTCTTAACTGGAAGCGACAATAATGTTTCAAGAGTTTTTTGCTCTTTTTCAGAGGCAACAGAAATTGCAGCAAACTGCACTGCCATCATCAACAAAAACATCACAGCAAGTGGTAGCATGAAGGCTTGAGAAAACATGAATCCCGCAATAGCCCCAGGAGGTACTCCCCTTATTTCTTTCCCCTTATAAACTGTGGTCGGGGAAGACATAACTGGATTAGTGACAAAATTAGGATCAGCATTTGGATCTATACTAAGTATTAAGTAATTAACAAGAACCTGTTTTAGAGTGTTGATTACCATGTTTACTCGTGCGCTACTTGTGGCTTCTCCGAATCCAATAGATCTTAGAACCATATAGACTTCTATGATTGCAGTTTTTTGGTTTGCTATACATTCACTAAAGTTTTCAGGTATAATGAGGAGAGCTGATATCGACTCATTTTCCACTAAATATTCTAATGCAACATCTTTAGAGGAAATATTGTAATCATTTAAATAGATGATAGTTATGTTACTTTGTTTAAAGATTGCCATGAGACTAGGATCCTTAAACATTTGTTCCGCTAATGTTCCATTGTCCAAGTTTAGTACAGCTATATTTGTTGTTTGCACTTGTTTTGTAGATGATTCGATCATTGCACGCATTCCAAGTCCTAAAGCTGGAAACATTATAAGTGGAACAAGAATCATTCCAAGGAACAGACGGGGGTCACGAAGTATTTCTTTAACTTCCTTCTTAACAATCGTTAGTAAAGCTTTAACCATGTTTGCTCACCACCATAGCAAAAACTTCTTCCAGATTTAACGCACCATAATGGTCTTTTAGTTGAAGAGGATTACCTTCAACTAAAATTTTCCCCCTATTTATGAGTGCTATTCTATTACAAAGATATTCTACTTCTAACATGTTATGGCTTGAAAGTAAAATTGCTATCCCATATTTTTGAGCATATTCCTTGACAATTTTTCTAACGTGAACAGCATGAATTACATCTAATCCAGCTGTTGGTTCATCTAAAATTGCAACCTTTGGTTTCACCATAAGGGCTCGAGCAACAAGCAACCTTCGTTTCATACCTTTACTATAGGTTTTAATTTTATCAGACAACCTTTTACCGAGACCAGAAATCCTAGCAGCTTCATTAACAAGTTCCTTTACTTCTTCTCCCGTTTCTGCAACAAACGATGCCATGAATTCAAGGTATTCACGACCAGTAAGCTGGTTATAAGCTCCTGCTTCCTCCGGAAGGTAACTTATTATCTTACGTACCTCCTCAGCCTCTTTAACAACATCGTGACCAAATATTTTAGCTGTTCCAGAAGTTGGTCGTAGCAAAGTTGCAAGAATTCTTAGCGTAGTGGTTTTTCCTGCGCCATTAGGACCTATGAGCCCGTAGATCTCACCAGGTTGAACGGTAAAAGAAATTCCATTAACTGCGCGAATTTTCCCAAAAACCTTTACAAGATCGTTAACTTCTACTGCCACGTTCATATTAACACCTCTGAAAGTATAGAAATAAAATATTGAACGATTAATAAGTTTATTGTCGTAAGTCGACATTACATATTAAGCTGTAAGGGAAAGAAAATTCAATTCCCTTTTTAATAATCAATAAAGTAAAACTTAGTAAATGTTTCTTGAGCAATTAATATTTCAAGCGTATAAAGTTCACTCTACAAATGGTGTATTAAATACATAAAATGTTTAATTTCGTTTTCCTAATATAGGTAAAAGTTTATTTTAATGTACGATGTTTTATTGTATGGAGGTAAAGTTTATGGAAATTGAACTTCATGAAAGATATGCTGAAATGACTGCTTCCGTGTTTGATGCTGAAATTGAGCATGCAGATCCCCCCAAAAAAATAGGAAAAATAAATGGCACAGAAATCTTCATAGCTAGAGGAAGACCAAAAGAAATCGAAGACATGAAAAAATTTGAAATCGAAGAAACATGTTGTCCCTATGCAGATAGACTTGGAGATGTTATAAAATCCCTTTTTGAAGATTTCCCTAACTTAAAATCCTATAAAACTGTTGTTATTATCCTCGAGCCTGAACATATATCTTATGAAACTGAAAAAGGTTTTACCAGACGGACTCACAGATTTGTGATAAAAGTCCAAGAAGTCAGAGTTAAATAACTCTAAATCGACAACACATTAATTTCCCTTCTTTTCTTTCCTTTTCATAAATTCTGCCATGTAAACCTTCCAGCTTTTAGATATATTTATAAATCACTTACTTCATATCTACCTCCACTTTTAAGAAAGCCGTGGTGAAAGATTTTGCTTAATACTACACGTGTAATCAGAGAAGAAAAGAAGATTGACGATTGCGTAAAAAGAGAATACAAGGTTTACGACGAATATGAAATAAGTATAATTGGATATGCTGCAGTACTAGTGGAGGAAAATATCGTTTATATAGGCGTTATAAATGTAAATAGGGACTATAGAGGTCATGGAATAGGTACAGCTATCCTCTTATCTATTCTAGAAGATTTCAGCGATAAAAAAATAGAGGTTGAAACATTTAGCTACCTTGTACCTTGGTATGAGAAACACGGCTTTAAACTTCTTAGTGAGAGTGGAAATATTTTTCACCTAGTACATCTACCGAGTTTATAATCTTAGAACAACTATTTTTGTTTTTTCTGGCAAAGTTTCTTTAGTCACCTCGTATTCCGATGAATCGACCCTTTCCACATTCTCCTTGCCTTCCAGAAATGGCTCAACACCAGAAATGGGTAGGCTTAAACCACCTATTTTGAAATGCATCGGTATGACAATCTTAGGCTTCAACATCTCAACAATTTCTGTAGCACCTTTTGCATCAATCGTATATGTTCCTCCAACAGGCACGAAAAGCACATCTACATCTCCGATTCTCTCTACTTGATCCGAAGTCAAAATATGACCGAGGTCACCTAAATGACAGAACCTAATACCATCTACTTCAAAGACGTAAATTACATTACCGCCTCTCTCCCTACCTCTACTTTCATCGTGATACGAGTAAACTCCCCTAATTTTAACACCTTTTTCCTCCCATTCTCCACTTTTTTCCTTAAGTATGGTGGCGTCCTCCTTAGCAACAAATTTAACCCCGTTAGCATGGTCGAAGTGTCCATGACTTATTAACACGATATCCGCCGCTGACTTCGGTGCATGTAGACCTATTGACGACCCATCATGAGGATCTGTGACAATGGTAACATTCTCACCCCTTATTTCGAAACACGCATGACCCAACCATTTTATCTTGACCATGTTCCAATCCTCCCAACCTAATTCTATGTATACCCCTTAATGAATTTCTCCTATACAACTAATATTAGTGTTGTGGAGTATTCAAATGCTGTCTTTAACTTCATACATTATTCATTTGTGCTTCTAAGGGTTCTAACCAGAAGATGAACTGTAACTGTCTAAAAGTAACGCTAATGGTTAACTGGTATAACTTATTATCAAATACGCTATCTGCTAGTCCAAAATAAGTTGTCTAGCTTAATCTTGCGACGCCAACTGGTTGCATTGTAGAGTTGATAATCGGAAAAATTAAATTGCACGAAATATTACTACTTTAATGGAGGTGCAATATTTGACTTTTGAAAACATAGAGAGACGAAGCGAACAAAGGGAGTCCCCAACTGCAAAAGGGAGTGAGCCCGTAATTCCCGCTGCTTTTAAAAGTGCCCTAGAAAATCTCTCATCGTTTAAAGGTGTTGAAGGAGTACTTGCAGTCGATGACGAGGGATTTCCTCTACAATCCACATTAAAGATAGAAAAAGCTGAAGCCCTATCAGCATTTATCAAAAGCTTTGCGACTCAGATAGAAAAACTTTCAGAGGAATTAGATCTGGGTGATGTAAGATTTGTTACTATAGACGCAGAAATAAATGGGCAAAACAAAGAAATACTGTTGGCCTTAGAAAAGGACATGTACTTATGTGTCCTCAGAAGTAAAGCCGGAGAAGAATAGAACCGATCAAAAATTATACAATTTCTTTAAAATTATCTCTCTGGCACATACCATAAAAGCCTTAGCTACTTCTTTCCCCCTAATTGCAACAGTTTCAACAACAGGGAAATCTTCTATATCAAGAATTCTTACAAGTTCTCTTTTCGACATGGCATCCCATACATCCTGTTTATTTAACATAAACACAATGGGTACATCCTTTCCTAATTTATCTCCGAGGATCTCTCTTATCTCTTTTAGACATTCTATATTGTCACGTAATCTCCGCCTGGAACTATCAACTACAAAAACTATACCATCGACAGCGATCGTACCATCTTTGTCTCTAAGTAACGCCTGCCTAACAACACGATGTCTACGCGCACCAGCAACAGTAAAAACATCAAAAATCACATTTTCAGTTGTACTAATTGGCAAGTAATCAAAAAACATTGTGCGACCATCAGGACTCTTCAATTCATGAAGTTTGCCCTTTTTCAATCCTTTGACATTCATGTAAAGCCATCTTAAAGCAGTTGTTTTTCCACTCAATGTGGGGCCATAATAAACTATTTTGAAATGAATTCTCCCCTTACCATCCATTTTCAATCTTCACACCATCTATATGCAAATGTTAACTTAATTCAGCTCAAGGAGAGTTCATCTAACTATAATGGTGTTATATTGTCACACATATTTTGTCATGATTATTCTTACCCAATAATTTAAAAATTTGCTTAAATTCATCGACAACGAAATTGTCTAGAAGCGTTTATGTTACTCTACCTAAAAGTAAAAGTCTTCAATAATTCTAACACCTGCGAAATAGAGGCACGTTTTGGACAAATTAAGATTTATAAACAATGTTGCTGAAAGTATATTTATCTAATGCGGTTAGAATCGCTATAACACTGCTAACCCCTCATTACAAACAGTTAGTTAGAACTTAAAAACGTAATTAGAGGGGGATAAAGATTCCCTATGGCCTCTTCATTATAGAGTGGGACAGAGTTAAAGGTGCTAAATTAAGTCATAAAGTTCCCATAAGTGCTCCGATAGACAATTCAATTGCGGAGAGAATCATGTTAATGGGAAGTAGTCTAAAATCCCATGATCCAACGTTACTTCAAATAAGTAATTTACAAGTATTAGCATGTTTTGAAGGGGAAGGTACATCTAGAAAATGTCTCGGAGCTATATTAACATATGAGGAAACAACGAAACTTGATAAATTCAAAAAAGAAGTCAAAACGTTAGCTGAGAAAATATTCACAGCTACAAATGTGGAGAAAGAGTTAAAAAAAATCCTTAAAAAATTAAAAAATGTATAAGCTATTCGTCTTTTTTCTCTTTTTCTATTTCTTCTTTTATCTCCTCTGGAAGCTTCACACCAGTCAATTTTTCGATAGTTTCGGCAGTTTCCTTTAAAGTTTCCTCTCCGGCTTCAACTAATTCTTCCTCTATTTCTCCCTCTAATACTTCTACTTCTAGCTCTTCTCTGCTTGGTGTTGGGGCTTCTTCTAGGATAATACGGTAATCTCTTCTTATAAAGTCACTTACAATCTCTTTTCTATCCCTAACTTTTCCAAGTTTCAGAGGCTTTCCCCGCTCTAATCTCTTTGAAATACTCCTAACAAGTCTAACAAAAGGTGGAAACCTGAAATAAAAGTACCATGAAGCAACTCCGCCCATAACAACCACTGCAGAACCACTACCAAGCGCTAAAGCCTTTAAGCTAAGCATGACAGCTGACGGTTTAGAAACTACACTAATCGTTATAGTAGAGGTTTCATAGAAATCTTTCTGAGCAATTATAACGATATCATAAGGCTCTTCTCTTGCTGGTGGAGCTTTTAAAGTTATTATGTATGTTCCATTCCCCAGATCTATTAAGGTTCCATTTCCAAATTCCCAAGAATAACTTACATTTGCGCCAGAAATTAACGCATTATGCCATGTATCATTGTAATAAACTCGTATTGTAAATTTAGATTTCTCAATTGTGCTAATTACAAGGGTCTCAGCAGTTAGTTTAGTTGGTATTTTAATAACTATCAGCGTTATGGTTGCTGTTTGCGTTTCATAGCCAGATTTGAAAGCAGTAATAGTAATGGTATAAGCGTCAAAAGGCAAGTTTACAGTTGATATAGTTATTATGTATGTTCCATTCCCCAGATCTTCCATGTGTCCAACACCATACCTCCACGAATAAACCACGCTAGCATTGGTAATTCCCATATTATCTTTGGTGTTATTGTAGTAAACTCTAACTATAGCAGTGTCACCAATTGGTGTCATAACCTCATATTTTTCAACTACGAGGTCGGTGGGTAAAACTGTAACCAAAATTACAATATCTGTATAAGCATCAGCGTAACCAACTTTACTGGCATAAAAAGTAATCTTATAAGCTCCTGAAGCAGGTGGAGTTAAATTAAGTAAGTAATATCCATCCCCAAGTTCAATCAGTTGGCCGCTTCCAAATTCCCACATATAAATGACTGTTGCATTTACGATACCTTTACCGGTGAAAGTATCATTATAACAAACACTTAAAGAAAAAGATCTTCCGGTATAAACAGTCAGATTTTTCACCGGTGAAATAAGCTCTGTACGATCCTGTACTTCAACTCTAACGATAACAGAATGATTCTCGTATCCATATTTCTGAGCAACAATAGTCACATTATAGATTCCAATGTCAGGAGCTTTACTGCTATCAAGATCCACAATGTACCAACCACCACTATACAACATCTTACCTGAACCGCCAATCCAAGAATAGGATACATCAGCATCTGCAACACTTTCATTAGTATCTATGTCCAAAAAGCGAACTCTAACAGTAATGAAATCACCTCGGTAAACAAAGTATTTTGATTTATCGGAAGTAAGTGAAGTTCTATGAATAACGATGAAAAGATCACCGGCAAGATATCCCGCCTCTTCACCATTACTCCAAGAAATAGAAATACTATACTTACCAGCAGAGGCATTATTCGCGCTCAAAACAAATTCTGAAGTATTACCCCAACCTTGCGGATCTAAACTATTTGTTATGTTGGAAAACCACTTAGACCCGTTTGGAAAATAGACAGTAATATTAAGAACACCGTTATTTGCCGGTACATTACCATTTTTATCGGTTACGCGAACACATATCCTAACCTTAGTTGATTCATTAACATAGAAACTTGGAAGAGAACCAGCATCCTTCCATGTGTTCTCGTCAACGTCCCAATATTGAACTTTAAACTCCCTAACATAGTTATTCGAAATTAAATAAATAGTCCAAACACCATAATGACCAGTATCGCTTACATCACATTTAAAAACTTTCCCTGAAGGCGTAATATATTCGTAAGCATGTGGATCACTTGTATTAAATTGCTCATAACCATAAGAATCCAGCACAGAAGTTACATTCCAATCTAAAGGATAACTAACATTAAAGTAATATGTAATATATGGATCAGGAAGTTGTCTAGCTAAAAACGTTAATACCCACTCAACATTCCCCCCGTTTGAGGCAAAGAATTCTGAGGAATCTGTTTGAGTAGAATGAGTGATGTAAACTGTTGTGTTTGCGCACAAAGTAATTGTTCCATCAACAAGAGGGGATGAAAGAAAAGTAAAGTTTACATCACTAATCCATGGAACAGATGTTTCCAGTACCGCTTCACCATTACCAAACCCTAAATCCGATACAGTTACGCTATTTGAAAGATTGCGGGCTTCAGCAAAATTCAAGTTTACTTGAGAAGGCTTAGCTAAACATTCTAAGAAGAGTTGAACATTATCGTAGCAAATAATGTCGTGAGTAAGGTCAATTGTTCCTCCATTTCCTAAAACTCCAACAGCTATTGTGATGTTCTGAGGTGTAGAAAATATTGTAGGATCTATCGGAATCTCAATGGTCTGAACAGAACCAACTACAGTGTTTTTAAACGATTGTGTGTAGGTATAAGTGTTTATGTCAGCAAAAACCCAAATTGCCAGAAATAGTTTATTTCCTTCGGGTGGGGCTTGTGTTAAATCGACGGCATAAAAATTAACTTTGATGGTTGCACTAACTACGGTTCCTTCGTTCACATAAACAGTTTCATTCCACCTAGCAAATTCATCTTTATCAATTAGTGAACCAGCGGTTAAATTAAATACTATGGCTCCTCCAGTATTAATTGGTGAAGATGCATTCCAATAGCTTTGTATTTCTCCTGTAGTCCTATTTCCATCATCTAGTTCTTCATAGTACTGCCATGGAGTGGGAGGTTCTCCTGTTGCAGAATTTCCATTTTCGAATGTGCCGTTAATAATCCAGTTCTTTTTATGAAGCAAATTGTAGACTCTCGTGTAGACCTTGGTCGATCTCCATTCGGCTGGTATGGTTATGGTTGTATTATCCGGTAGAGGGCCGATTGCAGTATCGCTAAACGTACCCTCGCTATACTCAATCACAGGTCTTGGGGTTCCTGTGTTTTGATATGTTGTTGGTTGAGCGATGGTAGGTCGAATAGCAGGTTGTTGTAATAGTAGAAGTACAAATGCTAAACTAAATATTATGATAATCGGTCTTTTTAGCATTTTTATCGCCTAACTTTATCACATACGATAATATTGTCCTGTCTATCTCAGATTTAGACGAAAATCGTATACAGATCCTATATGGATTGAAATTAAAGAAAATGGTAAGTGGATGTTATATAAATTATTGTCGTAATAACTATTATAAATATTTTCTTCGACATTAAACTCGAGATATAAAGAAAAGCTATCAAAAAACAAAACTATTTTTCAAAAAACTTCAGTTTGGAATTTCCTTGTATAAAAAATATGTGTGGTTGGTTTTATTCCTCTGTTTCTCTTTCTGTTTCTTCTTCCTCTTCCTTCTCAACTTCTTCCTCTATTTCTTCAACCTCTTCTTCCTCTTCTTCTAATAGTCGTTTTAACTCTCTTAGTGCCTCTATACCCGTTAATGTTTCAATGGTTTCGGTAACTTCTCTTAATGTTTCTTCTCCTGCCTCAACTAGTTCCTCCGAGATTTCCTCTACTTCTGGGACTTCTACTTCTACTTCTTCTCTTTCTAAGAATGCTGGAGGTACTATGGTGCCATAATCTCTTCTAATTAAGTCGCGTATGATTTCTTCTCTCTCACGTACTTTTCCAAATTTTGGAGATTTACCTCTAATTAGTCTTTTAGAAATGCTTCGTGTAAGTCGAACAAATGCTGGGAATCTAAAGTAGAAGTACCATGAAGCGGCAAGAGCGAAAATACCTGCTGCAACCCCTGAACCAGTTAAAAGTCCCATAAGAAGTACTTTCATTGGCATTACTGGTTTTGGCTCAACTCTTAAGTAAAGTTGTATTTGTTGTTCCTCGTAATGTTCCTTTGATAATACTAAAGTTAAGTTGTAAGTTGTAGTTTCAAGTTCATGCGTATCGATTTTAACGGTGTAATTTCCGCCACCAACTTCATAGAATACAACTACCGTACCGTTGGGGAATATTAAGTAAACAGTTGCTCCCTCTATTTTTTCATTGTGAAGGAGATCTATGTATTCAACGGTTATATTAAAGGCACCTCCTTCGATTATGCTAATTACTTGACCAGTGATGTTAGCTCCAATTATATATAATCGATAATTCGTTGGGATTGGCAATATTTCAACCATAACAGTTATGGTAGAGGTTTCATAGTTCGTTCTTGATGCATTTATTTGCACCGCGTAGGTTCCAATGTCTAGAAATGTAGTGTCAAATGTAATCGTGTAAATACCGTTGCCCTTTTCTCTTATTTCTGGAGGTCTAGTTAAATTAGATACTATCAATGCGTAATCAATTGTAACGTTGTGGTCAACATCCCAAACCTGAATAGTAATATTCCCTATCTGCGTAAAGTAGACCGCCGGTGAAGAAACAATGTCGATTCTAGTTTTAATCAATCTTATTCTCACGGTTACCAATTTGCTACTTTCCTTATAGTTGTGACGTGACGCTGACACACTAATGACATATTCCCCTATAGGTACAGTTTCGGTTACTAGCGAAATCCTATATTTTCCACCACCAATGGTTTCAATTTCATAGCCATAAGGCCAATCAACCACTACTAAAGCATCGTCAATGCCTTGACTGTGATTTAAGTCATTATATAAAATTGTGAGGTTGAAAAGATCTCCGATCGGCACTGAGTAATCTGTTTCAAGAATCACTATATCTGTTGAAACTTCAACTACATGTATTTTAATAATGCATGTCGCTGGTTTAACTACGGTTGAATCAAAAACTACAAGAATATTATAAACACCAATGCTAACTTTTGATGAGTCAAAGACAAAAACATAGCTACCATTTTTAAGATCGATATGTGTTAAAGCTAAAACAGTTAAATTATAGTTAACGGTAGCGCCAGGAACCCCTATACCAGTTCTATTATTGATATAGTTAATGGTGATGTTCTGCCAGTCGCCCCAGACAACAAATACTTCGACGGACCGCGGACTTACATCGCTTTCCTGCCTTGAGACAGCTATAAAGATACTTATAGATCGACCAATATATCCAGAAGCATCGAAAGTCATGGTTAAGGAGTAGTTTCCAGCTATTGGAATTTCACTTGTTGAAATCTCTATAATATAAGTTCCATTATTTAAGCTGGAATTAACTGAATAACTTCCAATCCAAATAACATCTACACTAGCACCTGTAATCCCAGTTCCAGTTTCATTATCAAGATAGTTCACTTTTATAGTAGCATTTTCAAACCAAATAACGGTAAGTGACGTTGGGGTCACTAGACGTGATTCTCTTTCTTTTATAACAACTTGTATCGATGTGGAGTTTATCGTATAAGTGGGAGTATCAAAAGTTATAGTTAACATGTATATACCGACGCTAATTTCACTTGTTGAAATCTCTATAATATAAGTTCCATTATTTAAGCTGGAATTAACGAAATAGCTTCCAGCCCAGTCAACTGTTACTGTAGCATTTGCAATTCCACCTTGGGTTACAGCATCAAGATAATTTATCCTTACTGTTGCATTTTTCAGCCAAGTAACGGTAAGCGATAAATTCGCAGGATACAGCACTTCTAGTAAAGTGTGTCTTTCCCAAATGACAACTGTTACAGGGCTTACTTCCCAAGACTGATGCAATGTCTTATTTGCGCGGAATATTAAGCTATAAACTGTTGCCATAGGAGCTGAGGCGTTCACTATGGCGGTGTAGTTTCCATCGTTATCGGGGTCAGTCATAGTTACCCACTGATCTAACCATTCCACGTAAACTTTCACGGTTGCATCTAATACTGGAGAACCGTTATACAACTCGTATTTGAACCAGACAGTGAAATTCTCATTGTAACCGACGTATATCGCTAAACTTTCAGGAGAATATTTTGTCTTATAGACGAAGAGAAACCTTATGGTTATGCTTCTTGTTTCGTAGAATGATTTGCTCGCTGTTAATTCGATACCTTGATAGCCTGCAGTTAAACCAGTGGTATTGAAGTAAACAACGTAATGCCCAGTCTCTACTTCTCTCACGTCTAGAATTCGGTCATTCCAAGTTCCATTAGCAGTAATAGTAGCACCCGCAATTCCAGTTCTAGTATCTGCTCTTTCATAATATAGATCGACTGTTAAGTTGTCGCCTATTGGGACGGGTATTCCATATTCGGGAGCTTGAGGCGAACTAAGCACAGCTCTATAATAAACATCTAAAGTAAATGTGATGCTTGCGGAATCGTAGTACGTTTTCTGAGCCGTAATTACAATTATGTAACGTCCATTTCCAGCGAGTTGCGACGTGTTTAACGTAACTTCGTATTCACCCGTACCTTTATCGGCAAGGGTAAGGTCTCCAGTTGTCCAATTACATGTCACAGTTGCACCCGTAAGCAGTTTTCCAGAATCCTCGTCATGAAATCTAACAGTTAACAGAACTAAATCACCATAATAGGCTTCAGCTTGTAGATCAGTTCTTGCATCAGGTGGATTCCATATTGAAAGTGATGTCCGATGGATTACTGAAAACTGTCTTTGTAAGTCCCCTGCTTCAACTTGGCTGTTCCAGTGAACCTCAACCGTGTATAAATCCCCAGTAGTATTAGTACCCCCAACAGTTATATTCTCAGAAATTACATAGCCATTTGCATCTGGAGTAACCAGAGCAGTGTACCAAACAGTGCCATTAGAGAAGTAAATAGTTATGTTAGCAGCATATGATGTTACATCTGGTGGAGGTAATCCTGAAGAATTAAGAATTCTAGCAACAACCCTGGTGATATTGGATGGTCTAAATGTTGTTGAATTTTCCCATTGATTAGTTGCTGCGTTGTAAACCTGTGTCCAAACGTCATAAACATAATTGGGCGATTTTGCCTTAAGAATCCAATAGCCATCAGGAGTATCACTAATCAAATACACTGGAACTTCTATATAACCATCCCCTGGATTACCACCACTACAATTAACAATACGATTCACAGTGGGTGTTGTAGGCTCAGCAACAAAGGTAACATTCCAATCCAAAGGAATACTTAAATTAAACTTATATTGCCCATAATAACTTGGAACATGTACCCAAACATAAAAACTCCACTCAGCATCTGTCCCATTATAAATAGCAAGGTTTAATCCTTGAGCAGCTAAATCCATATCATAAAGCGTATAGTCCTGTTTCTTTATATACAAAGTCAAATCAGCTTTAAACGTAACATAAATATCATGATCCAAACCTAGGCCCGTAGACGGGGCCCAAGTAAAGTTAGCAATAACGGGAGAACTGATCCACGTATTAGTCTCGGTAACTGATCCTGTGCCATAATCTATATTTTGAACAGGTAAACCATTCATATTAAGGTTTACATCAGATGGTCTAGCCTTGGCAGCAACAAACACCCTAACATTATCAATCATTAATCTAGGCCGAATATCTGGGTTATACCCAACGTCTTCGGTTGCTTCTAAGGCCACACGAATGGTTGTACCTGCAGTATTTATTAACGAGGCATTAAACGATATAATACCAGTAGAATACCACGTATTTTCAGCTGAGATAGCATCAAAGTGAATATCCCAAACTAATGTTCCACCGATATAGACCGATAGTTTAAACATTCCTGTCATTTCCCACGTCGAATCGGTACTTGCATTATATTCCAATATAAATCCAGCCCAAACAACTTCTCCTCGGGGGACTGTGAAGTCTTGCTCAAAATAAGCCATGTCTCCTTGATCATAGTAATAAAAGGTACCCTGGGCAGTAGTCGTTTCTCGACCATCCTCACCAAGCAGTATGCAATCGTCTCCACTTCCGTGTCCATCATCAACCCACAAGGCAAAAATGTTATTTTGACGAAGAGGACCACCAGCATCAACAGTGCCATTAATCCAAGGATCTTGCGTGTTTTGGAAACCAGTGTTGTTTACCCATGTTCTGTTTTCAGTTAATTCATATACGTAAACGTTAAGTTTGTATCCTTGCCAAGTTTCGGGTAATACCATTTCTGCGGTGTCCCACGTTGTAGTATTTGATGTTGAATTGTAGTATAGGGTTATTTGTCGGCTTGTGTTGGATCCTTGAGCCCACTTCATTACTGTTAATGGGGATGTGGTGGTAGAATAGTCGTTTGATGAGGATGTATTTGTGCTTGCCTCAGCTATTGCAGAGTTATTACTTCCATTAAAAGGCAATAATAAAATAATTAACATCAAAGTTGATATTAATACGAATTTCCTAATCTTTAAACTTGATTTTTTAATCATTTTATTCGCTCCCCAATCCCAATTCTCTAAATAGTTCACGCACTCTTCTAATGGGTGCTGTTGGAGTTATTCTTATTCCATGTAGTCTCATGTACATTTCGCCTAAAAGCTCTAAGTGTCTTTTAGCAACTTCTCGTGGAATTTCGCCCTCCATAACTCTACGTTGAAGTTTATCTACAAGGTATTCGGGGAAAAACACCTTAAATGTTACGTCGCTTTTAAGTATAGCATATTCTTCTCCGTCGACTTCGTAAAATGATATGACATCGAGTAGTTCCATTCTTCTTAAAAGGTCTTTTGCATCGTTTTCGTCTATATGGGTTTTCTCAGCTATTTCGCTAATTTTACCAACGTTTTCTCTTAACACTAAGAGAAGTTGGTAAGCCATTCTATTTAAGAAAAATTTTGCAAGGGATTCGTTGTCTTCGGAGTTATCTGCAAATGGATCATATGATCTAGTGAAAAAGTTTTTCACGTCTTCAATATATTGCTTTGAAATCTGTGGGGGGATTTCTCCCAATTCTGTAAGTTCTAATATTCGTGTCGGAGGAACTCTATACATAATTGCATCTTGAATTAAAAATACCACGTCTTTTAAAATGCTCCCGTCTTGGGTTCTAACATCTTCAACTATTACAAGTCCAGATCGCTTAAATGGTCTGATAAAAATGTTAACGTTGTCTATTGTTCTTCCAGTTTCAAACTCTACTTCTTCTTGAAGTCTTTTAAGAGTATAAGGTTTTTCAATTAACTTTTTAGTGAGAGCGTATTGTCTTAGAGGATCAGCAAAAATATGAAACAGCATTTGCTCGTAGGTTAGAGGTGTAGTTGTCTTTAATTCTTCAAAGGTTTTTCTAATAAATTCCTCTGCTTCTTCTCTACCCATGATACTTAGTTGTGAGAAGAGGTTTTCAGCGCTCTGAGGAAGTATTTCAGCGTACTCAAGAGGTTCTTCCGCTTCGTCCAAAAGAACAACTAAGCATCTTTGAGGTTCAACCTCTATCCCAGAGAAGTAGCTTACAATTCTTTTATCACCAATTGACATAGACATAAAACCGGCAGTACCTCCACCAATTGCATGGCTTGTAAAAATCTTCATAGCTTCTGCTCTCGACAAATCAGCATCTATAGGATATTTATATTCAATTCTCGCCCCCTCTATGGGGTCCCAATACAAAAGTACTATAGCTTTAGGCAAACTTTATCCCCTCTCTTAAAACACTTTCAATAGTCTTTTTTAATATATCCAAAATTATAAATCTATAGGATGGGTTTATTGCTATTGTTCCGTGTGCTTTTATTCCTAGGATTTCTGAGACTTCTTCTGGTTTCATCGCCTCTGGTAGGTCTTGTTTGTTTGCGAAGGCTATTACTTTGATGTGCGGAGCCCACTCACGAATCAAATCCAACAAAAACTTTGTTTTCATAACATTTTCATAAGTTGAATCCGTCACCAATATTACTATGTCGCTTCCGCGCATCCATAGGTTCCATAGGGCTCTGAACTGTTCCTGTCCCGCGAAGTCCCAAACAACAACTCTAACGTTGCCTACGCTCGCGGTTTCAACAGTGCCTTCTATAGCGGATTCTAGTGTCGCAATCTCCGGTGCCAGTGTTGGTTTGTATTCTTTTGGTGGTGTTTCTCCGCGTATTAGTTTTAGTATTGTTGTTTTTCCAACGCCTCCATAGCCTACAAGACTAATCTTAACAGGGGTAACGATGACTTCGTCAACTGCGTTTCTAAATGCAGCATAAAATTCTTTAGGATCTGTACACTTCTTTTTTAATTCTAGGAATTTTTCTTTAAGTTCGTTTACTCTTTTTTGCAAATGGAAGTCGCTTTCTTCCCTAGAGGCGCCCAACAAGATTAAGTGACCGTCAACTTTTGTGTATGTTATTTTAATGTTTGCTATTGTTGTGCTTTTTGTTTCATTGTCTGTTTCTAGCTCTAAAAGAGCTTCACCTATTTTTGCTAATGGAAATAGGAGTTGGTGTTCTGTATAGTTTTTTGCTATTTTTACACCGTTTTCATTCATGAGCAAGAGTATAAGAAGCATTAAATTTCCCTCTTAGAAGTCACCGGCTCTAGTTTTTATAGTCAAAGCTGTTTTGTTTATAGGTGCCATCCTACCCTCCATCTTGTTACCGCATTTATTACAACTTAAAATCGGGTAAATAACTATATAAATGTAATGCAAATATACTCAAAGTAGCCTTTAAAATTAACTTTACATTAGTGAAATTTGAAATAACATGTTACAAATAGCTGTACTCCGAAAATCTCAAGTAATTCATAATTGTCGTGACCAAGTAGACATTCAAAGAATTGGAGAGGTGTGGGGTAAACCATTACCGATAAAACGGCAAAAAATATAAGTAAGTCTCCAAAAAAAGTTGGGTTCCAATAAATATATTAATCTAGCTATACTTACAAACTTGTGATGAAGGGTGAGGATAGTGGAAGATGAAATAGAAGCGGAAGTAAGAGGGAAAATTCTCCAAGACTCAGAAACCATAAAGAAAACAATATCTCTAATAAAGGAAAGAATGCTGAGAAAAAGAGACGAATTATCACTTTATGCGATAGCATCGCCCCTCTTTGCGGAGTTTGATCGAAGTTTAGACCAGGTTATAGAACACTTAGCAGTAAGGATGAGCAAGGGCTTAGCCAGCTACATAAGAGAGAAAATACTAGACAGCACCAGGACGGTAGAAGAAACCATGGAAACACTTAGAAAGGACATAGAAACACTAACAGCAAGACTAGGTGAATTAAGACAAAAACTTGAGGAAAAAGAAAAAGAAGCTACTGAAAAAGAGAGTGAAATAGACAAATTAAAGGAAGAAATTGAAAAACTTAATGAAGAAGCAAGAAAAGCAAGGGAACTTGAAAAGAAGATGGAAGTACTAACATCGAAACTTGAAACGAGAGAAAAAACTATAGAAGAACTTAGACAAAAACTTGAAGAAGCTGAAGGAAAACTCATAGAAATATCAAAACTCTCGGATCAACTTAGCGAAGCTGAAAGAAGAATAAAAGATCTTGAAAGAGAAAGAGACAGACTACTTGAAGAATTAAAGAGTAGAGAAGATGTAATTAACAAGTTGAAAAATGTGCGGTTGGAACTTGATGAAGCAAAAGCAAAAATAGAGAAACTACAAGAAGAAAGAAATAAGTTAGCAGCAACGCTTGCAGAAAGAGAAGAAGAACTCAAAGCAAAGACAGAAGAGTTAGAATCTTTAAAAAAAAGTTTAAAGACACTTGAAGAAGAAGTTAAAAAATATTCAGAAGCAGAAAAATTACTAAAGGAAAAAGAAGCGCAGCTTTCTAAGCTAAGCGCAGAGCTAGAAAAGTTAAAAACAGCTAGAGCAGACTTAGAAAAAGAAAAACAAATCCGAGCAAAACTTGAAGAGGAATTAAAAGATAAAACTAGAACAATCGAAGAATTAGAAGAGAAATTACGCGTAGCACAGGAAGAGATAGAAGGAAAGCTAAAGCCAACAATAGCAGCGCTTCAAGAACGGCTCGACGAAAAAACAAATCTAATAAATGAACTAAGAGCAAAAATAACAGGCTTAGAAAGTAAAGTGTCAAAACTAGAGGTAGAACTTGCTGACAAAAAAGAAGAAGCAGAACGACTAGCCAAAGAAGTAGAAAAACTAGAAGGTGCAGATGCCGAACTTATAAAGGTTAATAAAGAGTTAAGGGATGCCAAGAAAAGGCTACAAGAACTTGAAAAGGAAAGAAAAGTTATAATCGAGGAAAACAAGGAACTTAAAAAACAACTGGATTTTTATGACAATCTGCTTGAAAAACTTATGAAAATGATGGAAAAAGATCCAAAAATAAAAATACTGGCAGTGCTCAAAGAATATCAAGAACTACCAATTCCACGAATAAGTAAAATAGTAGCAATACCGACCGTATTAGCTAGGAGATATCTAGAAGAAATGGCCGAGACTGGGGCCGTTGAAATAGAAGAGGACGTAGTGAGGCTCACTGTACAGGGATTAAAGAAATTGCCAAGTGAAGTACCAGAAGAAGCCTAAATCAGCGCTTCGAATTAATTTTAAATCTTGCTGGTTCTATCCAAGTAGATTTACATTTCGGGCATCTTCCAGGCTTTCCAAGGTGTTTCATGTTCTTAAATATGAAGCCACATTTTTTACATCTAGGAGGATCCATGATAACTATTTCTTTATCGCCGCTTGAACTTCTAATAGTTCTAGCAACATGTTGCATATCGTTGTATATCAATTTGACATCTTTAATATCAAGTGAACGAGCTATTTGCTCCGCTGAGATAAAACCATCAGAATTTCTAAGTATTTTAATTATCTGTTCTCTTCTAGTTTCCATATTATTCATAAATACCTCACCAACAGTAAAACGATATACCCGTCATAAATTTTCTAAATAAAACACTTATCTGTATCTGCTCAATGAATTACATGATACAATAGATGTCCCTTAGTGACTTGATTAAGTGTTAGTCTGTAACAAAAAGATATAAAAAGGTCTTTAAGAATTACTTTAACGAAGCAGTGGGGAGGTTTAACGTGCCCGTTACCAAAAGTGATCTCCTAGCCTATGTGAAAATCGGATTCGATAAAAACTTAGGGCCAGTGCTAAAAGAATGGAAAAAATTCGATGAAAGTTTCGACGTGGATATAGAAAAAATGTTCGTGAACTTCTACCTGTGGTTTTTAGGCGGCGACATGGACAAGAAGGCTAGGCCTCGCATCATAGTATTTGATAAATTTTCCATTGTCTCCTCAATAAGAGGGATGAATGTAGACTGCTTTTTCATTAAAAATAAGAAAAAACCAGTAAGGAACATAAAAGAACTCAAAAAGCTGGTAAAAAAACTAAAATAACAATAATATTCAAAATAGGCTCAGCTAACAAATATTTATAAGCCTTGAAGTTCTATTCTGAGTTCAAATGTTACTTTTAGTTTAGTTACATATAGGTGATTTTCTTGGACACTAAAATAATAGAAAAGTTAAGACTAGCAGGTGAAATAGCCCAAAAAGCACTAAAATACGCAGAATCCTTAGTTAAACCAAATGTTAAACTTCTATACATATGCGAAAAAATTGAGGAAATGATCATAAAAGAGGGTGGGAAACCAGCCTTCCCTCTAAATATATCCGTTAATAACATAGCTGCACATTATACTTCCCCTCCCAATGATATGAGAAGATTACCGAGCAAAGGCGTCGTAAAAATAGATCTAGGAGTGCATATAGATGGATATATAGTAGATACGGCAAGAACAATAATACTGGGAGGAAACTACGCCAAACTAGTTAAAACAGCAAAAGAAGCATTGGACGCAGCAATTCAAATAATTAAAGATGGTGTTAAAGTTTCTGAAATAGGTGAAGTCGTCGAGAAGAAAATTGTAGAATCAGGTTTTAAGCCAATAAGAAATTTAACTGGTCATGTTATGGAAAGATACAATTTGCATACAGGTATATCAATTCCAAATATCTCTACAAAATTCAACTTTTTTTCTCCTAAACTTAAGGAAGACATGATTGTAGCCATTGAACCGTTCGTAACGACTGGTGAAAAGGGAATAGTTCTAGAAGCCTCCGAAGCCTACATTTATAGATTAACAAAACTTACTTCACCTAAAACAAAAATAAAGGAAAAAATAGTTTCCTTCATATATAAAAGATTTAAAACACTTCCATTTGCCTTAAGATGGATGAAAAACATAATAAAACCCAAAAAGTATAAACTAGTATTTCAGAACCTTATAAAAGAAAAAGTACTGTATAGATATCCTGTGTTAAAAGATGCCGATAATGGTATAGTTTCTCAAATGGAGGACACCATTCTAGTGAAGAAAAACGGATGCGAAGTATTAACAAGAAAATAGAAGAGGTTTGGATATATTTTAAGCCGGATTGTTTCTACCTTCTTCCTTCCCTACCTTTCCTTCTAGGTATTCTTGGACCTCCTCCAAACGAAGGTCTTCTTCTCGGTGCACCATACCTTCTTGTTGACATGTTGTTTTCCATATTAACTTCTGGAACTTCTTCGTCAGTTACTTCAAAAGACCCATACCTGCCGATATTTAATCGCATAGTGCCTTTAAAAAGCGAAACATACGCGTTAGAAATCTTAAGACTATTTCCAATGTTCACCTGCTCGATATGTTTATCCCATAGCGTTAGTAGAATAACGCCGGTTTCATCTCCAACTAACGCTTCAGCAACTCTGTGTGGTGAACCATCTCTTCGAGAAACAACTTCTCTTGGGTCACTCTTCTCAACAACTTTAACTAAAATATTTACTCTTCTACTTCTAGGATTTAAATCTCCAACTTTAACAAATTCTTCCTCCATATCTTATTCCTCTTAGACACGTGTATCTCCTAGGTTTGTAGCCTGGTTGTTTGAGTCTAAGAAAACCCCACCAGGCACCTGGGGGAACATTAGCCTCCTTGAGGATCATTGCACACCAATATTACATGGTGTAAGGTGGTAAATTCCACCTACCTCCCCTAAGTCCATGATCAGATTCAAATCATCATCTTCATTTAACATGGACTTCAAGGAGGCTTGAAAGTTAAGGTAATCTCACAATATATAAAGTTATCTCAAACGCTTATTTTAATCCTAAGAGATTCGCAAAAATATACAACCAGCTAACAGTTGATTCTATTTTCATTTTTACCCAAAATACAAATAAACCTAGATTTTTCAATTACAAAACCTTAAAATTTAGTAACATAAGTTCTACAAATATTAGTACCATCCAACCTCTATTAATGTCCTTATTGTCCTCTTCATCCCTTTAAGACTTCTTTAGTTAGTCCCTCAAACTCGTCCAGAGATATTCTTACACTATCTTCTTCATAATATTTTAGCAGATTTCTTAGTGGTATGACGTCTAATTTTTCCTTTGTAGCTATATAAAGAACTTTTTCTCCTGGTTTCAAACCTACAAATTCCCTTATCTCCTTAGACGGGTATAACTCACCTTTTAATCCAACTTTTCCTATAGCTTTTATTTTTCTCAAAACCTTTTCACCCGAAAGATATATCGGAAATATCACTATTTGAAGCCTATGTTAAGACAATTGTAGTCGTTAAGAAGAAAAAATTGCCCGATTTATTTTAAAAAAAGCAGCCAATGGTGTTCTCACGGTAATTAACGACACTACACTTAATAAAATAGGTTATTGTGAATTAGAAATACTAGAGATAGCTTCTAACATTCTTAAAACTCACAATGACCTCTTTGATGCAATCATATTTGCGACAGCGATTGTACGAGATATGTTACTGGCAACAGAGGATAGTGATGCCAAAAAATTTGTACCAAACGATAAAATACTAAGTTGGAGAGATCTTAAAAACATGTTCTAGTAATATTAAACATTCATAGAATTTATCGAGGAGGATGCGTCGACTCAGATTTCATAACCATAAATTTAAAATAAGGTTCACCTATCTGATGTAGGAAATCGCATAATACTAGAGTGACGATGCAA
>JAUQZC010000034.1 GCA_030587435.1 Candidatus Baldrarchaeota archaeon
ACCAAAGAACCATGCAGCATTGCCTGAACAAGTTTCCCCAAACTAGCAGTCTTATGAACAAAAATAACACTTTCCAAACCTGCACGAGCAGCATAAGCCGCTTGAGCAACACCAGCATTACCAGTTGAATAACCAACAATAGTCTTAACACCAAGCTCCAACGCCCTAGAAATAGCCGCAGAAGCCCCCCTATCTTTAAAAGAACCCGTAGGATTACAGCAGTCAAGCTTCAAATACAAAAATTTTAGACCTAACTTTTCAGCCAATTTTTCGGACCTAATTAATGGTGTACCGCCCTCTCCAATTGAAACAATCTTAGATTCGTCTACAACAGGTAAAAATTCTTTATAACGCCACATATTAAAAGGTCTTCTAGCTAAAAGTTCTTTATTAACAATGTCAGCAATAATATCATAGTCTAAAATATAATCTAAGGAACTACCGCATTTTTCGCAAAAAGATAAGATTTCATCAGACGGATATTCAGTACCGCATTTAATGCATTTCAAACATAATATCCTTTCTTTCTTCAAGGTTTAACCTCCAACATGCTACACTAACTTAGCAAACTATGTCTTACTAAATTGGCATTGAGCGAATTAATGTTTATTGTTTGCTTTCTCCGTGTTATTTTCATTTCGCAATAATATATACTAACTCTTTTAAATTGGTTGAAGAACTCTAAACATAGCTGGAAATCCTAGCTTTAACTGCAATTATCCCTGATTTTTAACAATTCTTTCATTAAATTCTTGTAGGTATGGAGATTTTAAGAGGGTTTCAGGGTTTTGCTGACTTATTTTTACTTCTAGTTCCCATGGGTCTACCTCTTAATTTCGAGACGTAGGGATTATCTTTGATGTAGAATCTCCATGGTTTGTCTAGTCCAACCTTTATTCCGATTCTAGAAGAAACTCCAATTTCAAACTTAGGGTACTTATCGTAATTTGATACAAAAAGAATGTCGTCTTTAGTCATATCAATGCCATTTAATTCCTTCGTTATGTTAAATGCCATTGTAAGTTTTCCAGGACCATTAGTCAAATTTCTAGCATCTTTTTTCCCTCTAAACTTCATCATTTTCTCAATACCATACACTGGTTCAACAGCTCTAATTAAAACGGCAGCAGGAACACCTTCAGGTTCGGTAACAATATTTAAACAATGATACATTCCATAAGTGAAATATACATAGGCAACCCCAGGTTTACCAAACATAACCCTATTTCTAGGAGTTAAACCGCGGTAGGCGTGACTAGCAGGATCGTCTTCACCCCGATAGGCTTCAACTTCAACAATAACACCAGCCACAAAACTATTATCGGGGAATCTTCTAACAAGAAGTTTACCTAAAAGATCTTTAGCTACGTCAATCGTATATCTTTCATAAAATGAACGGGGAAGTGGTTTTAAATCGATACTCACTTTATTCAACTCCAAACTGCTCTCTACGGTCTAGTTTCAATTTCAAAATAAAGGATTGCCAGATCTTAGATTTACGTAAACTTAAAGATGCAAATAATAAGCGAAGCTTTTATCTGTTAGGTATTATTTTCAGCTACCCCAGGGTTTAAGTCATTCACGACTTGTGTCCCTTGAGGTGACTCTCATCATCAAAATAAATAGTTTCGTAATCTTAATTTAATTCTTACGCGATGGTTTTAAACTATTAGAAAATTTTCCTTCTACAAGACATGTTACTTTCCAAATACATTATTGTATTATTTCATGGTATTTCGAGCGTATTTGTAATGGAAAATAACAGAATTACCTCGATAATTGTTTTATATTTCTTACGAAAACTATTTTACTTCCTACTATTATATAATTACGTGAGAGATTCGGGTGTAAAGTTGATGTTCTGGGTTAGCAAAAAACAAGGGTACGAAGTGTATTCGTCAGAGAGATCGTTCTACGCGTCAATAGATAAATATACAAGTCTGGCTGTAATAAAGGAAGATTCTCATACTATTTTTATCCTTAAAAAGGATTTAGTCAACTATAAAATTCATGTTCATGCTTCCGAAGCACCCATGTCAAATATTTTAAGTTCAGAGCAAGAACCTTGGGAAACAGTCATAGCACATTCAGAAATACTTGAAAAAGAAGTATTTCCACTTGTAGACATATTAAAGAAGGTTTTTGGCAAGTCTAAGAAGTTCAAGCTTAAATTAGTTAGGCTATGTGTTGGTTCCGACTTCACAGATTACGTGACAATTGATGAATCCGATTTAACAAGGCAAGGTGTAGACCCGTCTCTCGAAGGACTAAAAACGTTTTTCCAAGCAAATAAAGATATTATAATCGGCTTTATGGTTAGAAAATATGATCCTCGCCAAGGAAACCTAACGTTTCTTGAATGTCTTACCAGATATCCTGCAAGAGAAATTTACTCACTTAAACTAACAATTTTAACAAATATTGCTCAACGAGGAACCTACACATTAAAGTACCAGAAGCCTTTTGGACTACAAAAATATATCATAATAGATGCGAAGGAAATAACAGAAAAAATCATTAAACTACTTTTCATGCTAGGGGTAAACTGGTCAACAATAATATTGAGAAGATCGTATGGAATTAAAGATTGGACCAAAGCAGAAGTACAAGAAGATGAAAACAAGCTTAGAAACTTTTTGAAGGTAAAATATCCTCAACTTGCATCAGAGGATATAGAGCAGATATTAAGAGCAGCAGAGGAACACGGACTCTCCTTTGAAGGAATCGTTCTAACAGCAGAGATACTAACACATCAAAAATCGATGAAAGACCACTTAAACGAATACGAGGAATTTTATCCATCGAAGATCGATATTACTGCTGCAGTAAGTTTAGCAGCAGATCTCTGCGGCGCACAGCGATCTTCAAATATGAAAGTTGATCCTAGAGTTGAAGAAAGGAAAAAGGAGTTCATAAAGTTTTTTGATAAATTACTAGGACTTCACACGGAAAGCTAATTTTAGGAGTTAGCAAATTGATAGAAGCATTTCTGAAAATTAAAGAGAGACGATTTAGAGTAGGTGAAGTCCTCTCTTTTTCCTTAGAAATATCAAATACACAAGACAAAACACTTAAACTCTTTTTCCCCACCTCAAAAATATATGATTTCGCGGTTTACGATGAAAGTGGCAAAGAAGTTTATAGATGGAGCAGAAATAAACTGTTTACACAGGTAATTACAAGAATCGTTTTAAAACCAAAGGAAACTAAAGTATTCAGCTTGGAATGGGATCAAAAAGTTAGATTCGGGGAAAAAGCAAAACCCGGAAAATATCAGATAATAGGTGAGGTAGGGCCCTTTTGGCTAGAAGATAAAAAAGAGAAACTAATTGTCAAAACACTTTCATTAAACGTTGAAATCATTTAGGAAATCTCCTTTTATAGGATACAAACACTTTAGTAGCAATTCTTGTAAAGTATGTCATCCGATTTCGCTAAAATTTATAATTGCTAATTAAAGTAACATGAAGTAACACTCATCTATTCACTAATGCAGATTGCGCACTGTACAAACAAATATAAAGGTTTAAACAGAGTTTGCGGTGAGAAAATTGCCAAGAAAAGTGCAAATAGTATTTGAACCAGACGGATTAAGAAGCAATGTAAATCCCGGTGTCACTATTCTTGAGGCAGCAAAAATTTGCGGTATTAAAATTCGGTCCGAGTGTGGCGGTCATGGGTTTTGTGGCAAATGTAAAGTGATTGCTAAAACACCTGAAGGCTTAACAAGCTTATCGGAGAGGGAAAAGGAATTATTATCCAATCAAGAGATTAAAAAGGGCTATAGACTTGCTTGTCAAGCATACATAAAAGGAAACACTGTGATCTACGTCCCCGAGGAAAGTAGGATCACCAAAAGAAAAACCTTGATTGAAGGAGTAATGCAAGAAGTCGAAATATCTCCTCTTGTCGAAAAATTTTACATAATAATACCTAAACCATCTCTCCAAGACTTAAGAACAGATTTTGATCGAATGACGGAGTCTTTGAAAGACATTTACAATTTAGAAGGTCTAGAAATTCCTCTCGAGTTACTGAAAACGTTGCCATTAAAGCTTAGAGACGCAGATTGGAAAGTTACAGCTACAATCTGGAACAGGAAAAGAATAATATCTGTTGAGCCTGGAAATACAACTCAAAAACTCTATGGAATAGCCATAGATATCGGAACATCAAAAATTATAGGATATCTCGTCAATCTTCTAGGTGGGAAGGTTGTAGCAACACATTTCATCGAAAATCCTCAGATAATTTACGGTGAAGACATTATCTCAAGAATTTCACATGTAATGAAAAATCCCCAAACTCTTGAGGAAATTCATTCACTAGCAATTAAAGCCATAAATGAAATTATTCTTAAATGCTGCGAAAAAGCTGACATTGAACAAACAGATATTTATGAGGCTGTTGTAGTTGGAAACACAGCCATGCACCACTTCTTCCTAAGCATTAATCCAAAATATCTAGCCTTGTCCCCCTATGTTCCTGCCATAGGAAATTCGGTAAATGTAGAAGCCAGAGAATTAAAAATTAACATTTGTCCCCACGGAAACGTTCATGTTTTACCAGTTATTGCAGACTTTGTAGGTGCAGACGCTGTTGGCGATATTTTGGCAACAAAAATTTTTGAGGCAGAAAAGATATGTTTAACAATAGATATTGGGACGAACACTGAAATTGTGCTTGGAAATAAAGATGAGTTATTCACAACCTCATGTGCATCGGGTCCAGCTTTTGAAGGTATGCATATAACTCATGGTATGAAAGCTGTTGAAGGCGCCATAGAAAAGGTTAAGATAGATCCTGAAACATTCGAAGTGCACTATGAGACAATCGGAAACACAGAACCAGTAGGGATATGCGGTTCAGCTATGGTTGACATAGTTGCTGAAATGTTAAAAACAGGATTAATAGACCGCACAGGAAAGTTTAATGTCAATAAAAGCACAGAACGTTTTCAAAAAGTAAATAATGAATACGTTTTCGTAATCGCGAAACCTAATGAAACACGATCTGGAACTCCAATTATAGTAACCCAGAAAGACATAAGGGAAATTCAGCTGGCAAAAGCAGCTATTCATACAGGATTCTCCATACTTATGAGAAAAAGAGGTGTTTCCACCAGTCTTATCGATAAGATATTCGTTGCAGGTGCCTTTGGAAATTATCTAAACATCGAAAACTCGATTATAATCGGTTTATTGCCGGATGTGCCTCCTAGCAAAGTAAAGTTTGTAGGGAATGCAGCAGGTTCAGGAGCAATAATGTCTCTAATATCTAAGAAAGAAAGAGAAAAAGCTAAGGAAATAGCGAAAAGAACGAAATATGTAGAATTAGCGATAGATCCAAGTTTTCACATGGAATTAGCAGCTTCGATGTATCTTCCCCACAAAAATCTTGACGAATTTCCAACAGTTAAAAAACTCTTAGAGAAACGAGGATTAATAAAAGCAAGTTAACCTAAAACCAGTCTACAAGTTTTAGTTTCTTAAGAGGGGGCAAAATAATGGATAATGAAATTACATCATGGAAAATCAAAAGACTAAAAGAAGATGGAGTAGAAGAGTTGGAAGATTATATAGCCGTAGAATCGCCAATTAACATATATGTAAATAATAGGTGCTTTGTTACGATTTTTGCGTTGCCTCAACTATTAAGGGAACTTGCAGTCGGACACTTGGTGGCCGAAGGGATCATAAATAGTATTGAAGATATTTCCCAAATTGATGTAAGAAGAAACAATGTACTGGTCACTTTAAGTTCTTCTAATATTGATTTAGAAGAGTTTAAACTTCTTAAATCCATAACAACGGAGTGCACCAGCATCGATA
>JAUQZC010000037.1 GCA_030587435.1 Candidatus Baldrarchaeota archaeon
ATTAACGTTATCTTTCCCCTTAGGTTTAGAATGTCTTATTTTTGCTTCTCTCTTCTGGGCTCTTTCGTTTATCTATAATGCTAAACTGAAAGCAACAGGTTTACCGGGGAACATAATTGTAAGTATGTGTGTTGCAGCGCCTTTTCTTTTTGGGGGACTTGTATCCACGAAAAGTTTTCCACCTATTCTTCTCATATTTTCCTTGCTGGCTTTCCTTGCAAATACTGGAAGAGAAATTAATAAGGGGATAGTGGATATCGAGGGAGATAAAACTAAAAACATAAAAACAATAGCCATAATTTTCGGGCCGAAAACAGCTGCATGGGTCTCCGCAATATTTTATTTGTCAGCTGTTGTTTTAAGCCCCTTACCATACTTTTTTGGTATTCTAGGATTGTCCTACCTAATCTTGGTGGTTTTCGTAACGGATCTGTTATTTGTAATATTTACAGTTTCTCTTCTAAGAGACTACTCTCCTCAAAACGCTAAAAAAATAAAAAATCTTGTCTTAATAGCGATGTTGACGGCGCTTATAGTATTTATAGTTTCCCCTTTCCTTAAATTTTAGTGGGCAGCTGAGAAGCAGAAATATAATGTTCATCGTTGCTGCGACTTGAACATATGTTTCCTTGAATTTTAGATGTACTCTTGTAATGGCCTAAAAATGTAAAGATGGGTGAAAACGGTTTACTGTCGCGATTTAAAAATAACTTAGACACGCATTTGCTTTACGTTTTCTTTAGAAGCTTCACGAAATAGACTTTAATACCTTTGAATACATCTATATTATACCGATGAAAACGCGATAATTGTAATAATTGTTACTACTACACTTATCTTCCCGCAATCAATTCAAACACGCACAGAGAGGATACGAAACGTAAAATCTATGTAGAGGCTGCTCACATGAAGCTTCATGCAAAAACAATAATCCCCCTAGTACTTATCTCAATAATCCTCCTACTCACAAACATATCACAACCCTCATCAGCTCTACAAACACCAGAACTAAAAGATCCTCAAAGTGTATCATCTACTGGCGAAAACATACCAGCCAACTTCACAGCAACACAAACCACCCAATGGATAAACAACAAAACAAATTATTATCGAGCTGAAGATATCTCGAAAAACGATGCATTCTACAAAACACTAAACCTTACAACTAGCTTTGATAACATAAAATTTAACACCACAAAAATAACCTTAAACTTCACAAACATACAACCACAAAACCTAACAAAAGAAATAGAAATAGAGGGGAAATCCTCACCGGATGAAGGAACCTTTTTCATCAATGGTACTCCAGCCGCAATGTCTTTTCAAATACCAAACCAAACATGTTATCTTACAAGTTTTCAAGTTAGAATAAAAGTTAAAACAACACCAGCAACACCGCACAACGTGACTATCAACTGGAAGGTGATGAATGCAAGAAACGAATCATTCGTCACCAAAAGTTATCCCTATCCAAATGCCGACCTTACATTCGGATCACTAAACATATCAGTTAGTGGAACGGAATTTTTTTCATTAGATATACCAGTCGTCCCATCGTTGTTATTAAATGAGTCGGAGACTTTTAATAGAACTTTCTTTATATGGTTAAATGTTTCAAATATAAACGTGAACGAGAATGAATATGCTATATGGCTAGCATATTCCGATCTAAGCCTAACACTTGGAGATGGAATAAATGAAGGATATGCGTACTATGAAGAACCATTCGGTCCGCCCAAAGATTATGACTTCTTTTTACAATATGTTACTCTTGCTCCCCTGAAGGATAATTACACCCCTAAAGACTACAATTTAAGAGTAAATGGAACACTAGTGGGTAGTAATGGAATATGGGAGAATGATGTCTTCGTTTCCACAGATACTGTTGCTTTGAAGGTTTCTGCTGATTGGTTGCTGAAGTTTAATGTTACATGTGAAAGCTTTCATGTAAGAGATGGAACCCTTGCCACGGAGTTTTATGTTCATGCCGATTTTGATAATTCAACTTGGTATGTGAAATCGAACTTTACTTATCCATCTGAGCTAAATAATGCTAGTACCAAATTTTATGTTCCATCAGATTGGCAACTCGTTAACACAACTAATGTCGGTATGGTTGGAAACCTAGTAACGGTTAATTCAAGCAGTCTGTGGACCTTAATATTTAACGGGACAAATTACATAAATAGTATTGTTCATCCAGCAAATGTAAGTGTAGGAGAAGCCATAACATTCAACGCAAATCTTGCAGATGTTGTAACAAATGGAAACTTAACCTTAGCAATTTATAATGGAAGTAAATTAAAAATATATGAAGACAGGAAAACTGTGGATGAAGGAACCGCATTTGCTTGGACGCCGACTAAAGAAATTAAAAAGGGAAACTATAGTGTTACAATCTTGTTTTACAATGGCACTGAGGTTGGCTATAGAATAAGCGTTTTTAAAGTGCTACATACGATTGAAATCGTGGTTGATACGCTAGAGCCTTACTATTTTGTTGAAGACAACATTAGGATTAGGGTTCAATGTAACAATACGGTGATTAATGAAACTGTAAGTGATGCGACTATTTATGCTAACTGGACAAAAGGAATAGTCAATTTCACGTATAATAGTACAAGTGGATGGTATGAGGGATATTTCAATACTAGTGGTCTTTTAGCAAAGCAATATAACATTACAATTTACGTAGAAGGGGATTACTACGAGAAAACTAACATAACAATTACGATGAATCTGGTTTACCGTACACAGGTTGCCGTGTCTCCTGACATAAACATAACTGGAGAATATAATACACCAGTAACCATCGTAGTGTACTACACATATGTTAATGGTAGTTTAATAAAGGATGCAAACGTTACAGGTTACGTAGACAATACAAAATACGATTTCACGTACAACGGTACAGCTTACAGCATTACGATGACATTCCAAGAACTAGGAACATTCACTATGACAATTAACTGCTCAAAACCTAGACATCAACCTCAAACAAAAAACATAACAATCACAATAAACCCGCTTTTAACAACCCTTAAAATCACAGTAAATGGGGAAAACATCACATTCTACGCCGTAGAATATCCCTCTCCAGTCAATTTTTCTCTAATTTTCCAAGATAAAAATGGAAACCCGGTGGTTAATGCAGAAACTAGAGAATGCATCTTAGAAATGATAAATGGAAGTATAAAGACGCTTACACTAATAGATGAAGGAAACGGTCTCTACACATTGTCTCTCTCACTTGACGAGTTTAACCCGTACCCGGAACCGAAGTCCCTTATCGGAAATCATATCTTAACCTTTAGGCTGCTAAAATACGGTTATGAAGAGAGGAGAGTAAACATCACCATAAACATAACACCCGGTGAAACTCGTGTTGAAATAGTTTGCCCAGAAAGCGTAGAGGCTGGATCCCTATTCACAATATTTGCAAACTACACAGACAAAGAAGGGAAAACATTGAGTTATCTCAACGGCACAATATATCTCAACGATACAATAATCATGATTTTCAATGAAACTCAAATTTCTCTTAACTTAACCCAATACATAGGCACGTACAACATTTCCATTATTGTTACCCATCCAAACTATAAGCCTCAAACATGGAAGGGAACCATAACAATTTACGGAAAGATAAAAGCAACCTATTCACCAGGCGTTCTTGAAGAATACGAAAACGAAACAATAACAATTCAATTTTACATTGAAGATCTGTACCGGAAAACCCCAATAGAAAACTACAACTTAACAATAAAGCTAAACACCTACGAATGGTTCATGAAATGGAATTCCCAAAACCCTAGCTTTACCTTAAACTTAACAGGAGTCGAACCCGGAAATTATTCAATAACCGTTTTAATAGAAGCACCAAACTATGTACCAACAACTTTTGAAATACCACTTCATATTTTACCGAAAACCCGCGTGATACTTACTGTAAATATACCGCAGGAAGTAACTGCTGGCGACACAATCCCAATATCGGGGACTTTAACCACGGAGAGCGGTGAACCAATAGCTATGGCAACAATCAAAATAATAATACAAGTAACCTATGAAAATGGAACAACAAAAGAATACACGTATGAAACAGTAACAAACATGAGGGGAGAATTCTCATATACTTTTCAAACAACCAAAAAAATGACCAAAATAAACATAATGATCACATATGGAGGAACGCGTGAAAAAGCATCTACAACCAGCAGATACAGCATTACAGTAAAACCTCTCACAATATTTGCAACACTTCTACATGCATGGTGGATCTTTGCACTGCTAGCAACAACATTTGCTGTCTTTGCAGAAACTCGTCGACGTATCTCAAAAAGAAAGAAGAAAACGGAGGTAGAACGAGGGAAACTTCTAAGAGAATATGAGCTAATACTTGAATTCAACAGTTTAGAGTCGCTTCTGGTTGTAAGCAAAGAAAGCGGCCTCTGCATATTTGAATACCCATTCAAGGGGTCATCCATCAACTCTAATCTTGTTGCAGGTTTTGTTCAAGCAATAAGAGGATTCTACGTTGAAATAGGAGGGGCAAGAGAGGGTGAGGTAGGGGAAATATACTATGAGATGCCTGAACCAAAAGTATTAACATTCCACTCAGGAAGATACACCTACGCTATCCTTATAGCACCTGGAAAACTACTTCCCGAGGTAAAAGAATGTTTAAGAAACTTCCTAGACAGATTCGAAGAAGAATTCAAGGAACCACTTGAAAAAGACATTACAAATACTTCAATTTACAGCCGAGCAAAAGAATTCATAAAAGAATGCTTCCCACAACAAATATTCGCAGAATACAAAGTACCAGAAAAACTACCAAAAACCAGAGGAATCAAGAAGAAAATATTGAAAATCGCAAAAGAACTCACAGAAAACAAAGGATCATTCAACATAGCTGAACTACTAACGGAAGTGGCTAGAAAAGAAAAAATAGACCCATTAAAAGCATTGAAAACGCTGAAAGAACTTATAAACCAAAACCTTATACAATCTGCTCAACAAAAACTAGAAAACGACAGTCACAGTAACTTCGAATAAACACTTCAAATTAACATGGTAATAGCATTTAAAATACTTTCACCAGCTTTCTCAGCCCTTAAGATATTCAGACACCATCTTCTTCGAAAATATTTTTGATAAAGCAATTATAGTTAGAACCGGCGGTGCCCCTGGACTAACAGGAAAAACACTAGCATCACTCACAAACAAACGGCTAATCTCAGTCTCCTGATCAACGTTCACAACCCTACCTATCCCCAGCTGTCCCCCCAGGATGAGCACCTCTTATCCTCGACGTATAAAGAGACTTCGGATCCACACCAGCTTGAACCAAAATTTCCCTTGAAATCTTGATCCCCTTATCTAACTTCTCCCGATCACTTTCCGTAACAGGCTTATGAATAGCACCATTAACATGAACCTCGCCTACATCGTCATCGGCAATCTTAGTCATCAAACCAAGCATTCTATCCCTCTTAAACGCACGAAACTTCTTAAAAAGTGGAAGATACAAAAACATGTCCAAAGTCGTATCCATAATAGGTGAAAGAATAAAGCCACGACTTTCATGAAACTCATCTATCAAAGTAGCCATACCAATCTCATCTTTCATGCCACCGTTCCCCTTCAACCAGCCAAAAGTGCTAACAAAAAGATCTAAAAAAAGATTACTTCCAGCATGGGTTAAACCAGACCTTTGAAGAATAATAGGAGTACCTATCCCACCGGCAGCCAAAACAATGTTCTCAGCTTCAGTATCGGAAAAACCAGAAGACCCACGAACACGTACACCCTTAACTTCACCACCAGAATGAAGAACCTTTTCCACAGACACCCCAGTTAAAATCTTCGCTCCCGCCTTACGTGCTTCCCTCAGATAACGTTGAGAAGTCCACTTAGCACCGTAGCGGCAACCAGTAACACACATACCGCAGTTTTTACACTTCTCAAAGTTAACAAACTTAGGCATAGGTTTCACATCGTACCAAGCTCTCTAGAAGCATCCATCAACTTTTTAGTCCGCTCACCCATAAACTCCCCAGGCATAGGAACAACACTCAACTCCTTTTCAGCCTCAATAAACTCCGCTTCTAAATCAATTCCCAAAGACTCAAACTCTTTTTGAAGCGCCCTAACACCATTACCAAGCGTAACCACAGAACTACCGCCAACCATAACCGTCCTAAGAACCTCAACTCCACCATCAGACATCTCACCGGGACAAAAATTCCAAAAAGAACCCGTATAAAAACTAAGCGCCCGCCACGAAGTCCCCAACTTATGATAACCACCCTTTTCCAAAACAGTGACATTAAAACCCCGAATCGACAACCCCTTAGCTACAGTTGCACCACCAACACCAGAACCCACAACAACAAAATCAAAACTCTTCAACATCAAAAACTCCTTTCCACAACAAACACAAACACCAATATAAAAATATCGATAAAAAACAAATCTCTCAGAGTTCACATCAACATAAACCACAACTACAACTAGGCTTCAACGTAATTTCTACAACTCAAATGAATCTCCCCAACAAATCTAAAGTACCAGCACTTCTAAGTCCGAAGACCCTTAAACCTCTTGTTACATTGTTAACAAGGTTACTTGCACACAACTAAATATCTAATTCTAATACTTCAAACCCCACTTCTCCCAACCAAATACTCCTTTGGCGTTAAAACATCTAAACCTACTTTACCACGGAAATGTTTAGTATTCCACGTCAAAAACATTTCAACATCATGCTGTTCTAATGTTAAAGCTATAAGAGAATCACCATAAGGTATGCCCCTCTTAATATATTGAAAAACAAGCGAAACATATTCTCCCCAGTCAGTGAACTCTTCTGGAAAAAGGACGACAAGATCCCCACTGCTCAAATACTTCTCCAAAACCACATTAATCTTTTTAGACAAACCAGCAACAGCAAAAAGCCCACACAGTTCAAGCACATTATGTATCGTTGTACAAAGTTTTCCCTCTTTCTTTAACCTTTGGAAAACCTCCTCATTTACGTCATATCGTTCATCCCACGTAAAAATATGATGAATAGCAAGAACATCAGTATCCACACAAATCAAAGCTTCCTCCCCCTCAACTTACCTAAAACCTCATCAATCTTATCCGTTCCATAAAACTCCAAAATAGCCCTCCTTACATCCTTGACTTTTTCAATCCTACCCACTTCATCAATAGAAGAATCACGAGGCAACTTCCCCATCAAATATAACCTAACCATTCGAGCCACCCTATCCCTCTTAGAAAACCTCTCTATCAACCGACGAATACCATCAGCAATAGCCTCAGTCCTATCCCTATAATAACCCTCCTCCAAAAGCCTATCCAACTCCCTCACCAAAGCCGCAGGAAGACGAGCCTGAACCAAAACCTTATCCTTCATACACATCACCCAATAACATACAACCATTACATAATGACAACATCATATAAACATTATCGAAGCACAAGATGATTGACTATGGAACTAGATCTTCAGGAACCTTTCTCTCCAACCAACTCACTCCATCAAAATCAGAATCGTACGAAACAACGACTTTCAAATTAAGCTTCTTCACCACGTAAGCAGCAAGCGAATCATCAAAATCCAAGCCCTCTTCTTTCATAATTTCCGTAGCCTTTATTTTATCGTAAATCAACAAAGGATAAATAGTCAATCCCCTATAGTGAAGAAGAGAAGCAAGAAAAACCGCAATGTCTCTCCAAGACTTCCCATAATTCTCCATAACAGTAACCACGTTATCCAAATGAAAGTCAGTAGTATAAGCCCTTACCTCACCTTTCTGACCATTTTAAGAAACTTCCTTGAAGCCTCACCATGCTCCTGAGCTAATTCTACTTCTAAAAATATATTTGAATCTATAAACATTAACTTTTCACCTTTCTAGCCCTAATTTTCCTAGCCTCATGTTGAAGCTCAACACCACTCTTCTTAACATGACTAAGCATACCGTAAATCACATCAACAGGATCATCCAAAAAACCCAACAACCTCCAAAACCTCGGAAACCCTAGCAACCCACTCACTAAAAGCCTTCTCAGCAGCCACACTCAAAGCACCCTTACCATAACCAAACAACCTCATAGCCAACATCCTAAACCTCTTCTCAACATCATCCGAAACATTAACCTTAATACTACCCACACAAATCACCTAAGATATTAAGAACATATGAACTTAAGAACATCATGCAAAGTGCTCAAAATATCCCATACAGTAAGAACACCTAAAAAGAAACTTCATCCAAATACAAAACGCAAAACACACACAAACAAAAGACTAACACAAAATAAAACTAAAAATAAACAAACAGTTTCAAAATCTTAAAGCAACTAACCTATTCTATCAGAAGCCTGCATTTCACTTCAAAACAATTTAACATCACATTGCCTGCCAAAGCCACAAAAGAATCACCATAAGATATACCCTCCTAATATACTAGAAAGAAATCGATAAAAATTCTAACAAACGTAACCAGAAGAGCAAGCCACTCGAAAACAAAATCCATATATAAGGAAGATGAAAGATAAATTTTAGTGAACATTATTGAGCCAAAAGAAAATTTTAGTTTCAAAAAATACCTTAATAACTCTATCTGAAGGAAGAATAAAGTTCAAACCAGACATTAAAATCAAATTTGGCAGATACATCATTAAAAAACCTAAACTACTGGTGAAACCTATTGGTAATAAGAGTAAAGATTAAAATCAAAGCCAAAAACACAAACCGCAGCATCGAAGTTAAAGCTCTGGTTAATAGCGGCGCTGAAAGCGAAAATCCCCTAATAGCAGTAACACCACAAGATTAATTTGTTACTTCGCGATCAATATTTCGAGAATAAGGGGGAGATCGATATGAAACTTCGGGAATGTCTTGAATTTTGTACCCTAGAAGAATTAAGAGAAATCGCTAGACTAAGAGGACTACGAGGATATTCAACTCTCAATAAAGGAGAGTTAATCGAATTCATCGCGCAAAATATTGCCAGAAAAGACGCTACAATAGAGGTTTTAGAGGAAATCTCAGGTTCAATGAAATTCTTACTGAACATCGTTGCCAATAGTGAAGGATACGAGATACCATACTTTGAGTTAAAAGAGAAATTCAAAAAGAAATACAGCGATACAACATTCTACAATGCACTAAACTCTTTAAAGAGTCTTGGGCTAATCTACGAATATTTAGAGGACGACGAAAGCTTTGTAACAATTCCAGTTGAAATTGCTAAATTCATAAAACCAGCTGTAAAAGAAGTAGAGAAAGAGGTAGAAGAAGAGAAGATAACCTCTTTACAAGATGTCTTAAATTACGCTTCCCTAGAAGACTTGAGAGATTTACTAGAAGAAGCAGAACTAAAAAAGAGCGGCAACAAGAAACAATTAATTGAACGAATCATAAACGAGACGGGATACACACCAGACTACATCCTCTCCCGACTATTCACAAAAGATGAACTGATCGAAATATGTAGGATAATGGATCTACCTTCAACAGGCGACAAAACAACAATAATAAACAGAATACTTAGCGAAATCGGTTTTAAAGAAGTAAGAAAACCAAAGAAGGTACCAGAAGAAGAAAAAGAAAGAGAAAAACTTTTCAGAGAGGTTTGCAAGCTTCTAGAGGACTTTTCACCCTATAAGCCTAGAGATGAAGGCGATATTGAACGAGAAGTCTTCAGACTCCTTAAATCGAGATTTGAAGAACGCGGTATACCAGTAGTTGGCCAAGCCATAGGCGTTGTAAGAGGAAAAACCCGTGTACCCGATATTGTAATAGGCAAAAGCATCGCTGTCGAGTTAAAATATATCCGTAGATCCGCCGACTTCCAGAAGGCCGTCGGCCAAGCTGTGATGTATCAGCAATCTCATCCGTATGTGATTTTATACTGCTATGACCCGGAGGATCGATGCGGGTATCCTCCAAGTGGCCTTAAAAACATAAAAATCATAATTAAGCGAGCATAGGAAAATGTTCAAAGTAAAATTTCATCCACACATTTCAATGAAAATAACCAAGTACGTAAAAGACAGCAAAAAAGAAGTATTCATCGTTCTAATCGGCAAAATAAAACACAAAATAAAAGAAACAATTTTAGAAATAAACGATTGCCTACCCTTCTATAACAATGCTGGCGAACTATCAGATAAAATCATAATCGTTGAACCCACATGGTTCTACACCACCCTAGAATACATAAAACTAAAACACTTCGAAAACAAATCAACAAGAATACTAGGAGTACTACACTCACACATCACAACCAACAGCGTCTCACCAACCCCACCCGACATCGACTTCGCAAAAGAAATAGCAAAAAAATACGGAGACTCCCTAATAATAATCGTAAACAAAAGATTAACCGCCAAATGCTTCATCATCAAAGAAAACAGCGCCATCAAACTAAACTACAAAACACTAAAAGAAATGACATAGTACTTAGGGAAGAATACTATTTTACTATTTATTTTATATTTTAATCCGAGAGATTTCGGCATGCTGTCACCGTTAAAAACAATATAGAGATGAAAGTATATTATTTTTAATTTTAATATTGGAGTAATGTGATGGCGG
>JAUQZC010000046.1 GCA_030587435.1 Candidatus Baldrarchaeota archaeon
GTTGAAAGAGTATTAAAACTAGTAGAAGAAAACAACGGTAAAATTATTGGTAGAGCGGTAGTATCTGAACATGAAAACTATGTAAGACTCCATTTAATCCTAGTAGACAAGAACTATCGAGGCAAGGGCTTCGGTACAAAGCTTCTAGAGGAAGTACTTTCACTATACCACAATAAAGACATAACATTATCAACGTTCCTAGGTAATGAAGAATGGTTCCAAAAATACGGCTTCAAAATAGCTAACAAACACGACGGCCTAGTTTCAATGATAAAATCTGCAAACTAATTTTTGGTGTCGTTTATATTAAAGTCTTACATTAGATTCGGGAATAAGAAACAAGTAACTTTAAAGTTTAAGTTTAATCAGTAGAGGTGCATATCATCATCTTTCAGGTCAGGTCAGTCTCATCATAGCAAAATAGTTGTCAGATATTCACTAAACTTAATCCACACTATTAACTTAATCACTGTTTTTACTTTTATATTATCTACTTCTTAGTACATTAATAGATTTCATTTTTCTCGTTAATTTAATTATCTCATATTTTATCTTTTGTTTAAAAAAGGATTTATGGAAAAATGGTGGATTCAAATTTTTAACCGAAATTTTTAATAATAAACTTTAGTAAAATTTCTTATAGTAATAATTTATTGAGCGGAGAGAGGCAAAGTATGAAAGCACTAAAATTTTCCAAAAGGGCCCAAACAAAGTTAATTGCTGTGCTAGTTGTCATTATAGTAGTTGGGGTAATAGCTGCACTTGCTTACTGGTATATGGCACCTAAGCCAGCACCTCCCAAGGCACTTATTATAGGCACGACAGACAAAATTACTGTTCTTGATCCTGCAAAAGCCTACGACTTCTATACTTGGGAAGTATTCAATAACATAGGTGAAGGGTTGCTAAAATATAAACCTGGAACAACTGAATTAGAACCGGGTATTGCAGAATCTTATAGTATAAGTTCAGATGGACTCGAATATACCTTCAAACTCAGAGAAGGTTTGAAATTTACTGATGGAACGCCTTTAAACGCTACTGCTGTTAAATGGTCTATAGATCGAGTCATGAGATTGAAGCTAGATCCATCATGGCTAGTTACTGCCTTCGTTGACAGAGTAGAAGTTGTAGATACTTACACCGTAAAATTCGTACTTAAAAGACCAATATCATACTTCCCATCATTAGTTGCCACTGTACCCTACTTCCCAGTAAGTCCAAATTCCTACCCTGCAGATAAAACTGGTGAACCCACAGTAGGGCACTATGGTCCCTACAAAATTAAAAGCTGGACAAGAGATGTAGAACTTGTCTTAGAAGCCAACCCAGACTACTATGGTTCAAAGCCCAAAACAGATACCGTCGTCATAAAGTTCTTTAAAGATGCAGCTTCCATGAGGCTAGCACTGGAAACAGGAGAAATAGACGTTGCTTGGAGAACTCTAAGGCCAATAGACGTAATAGATCTCAAAGAAATCGGAAAATGGAATGTAACAGAAGTGCCAGGACCATATATCCGATATCTTGTTCTTCGCTGCAACCAACCACCCTTTAACGATGTACGTTTAAGACGAGCCATTGCCGCCGCCATAAACAGGACTAGAATTTGCGAAGAAGTTTATAAGGGCACTGTTGAACCTCTCTACAGCATGATCCCTAAGGGAATGTGGAGTCACATTGATGCATTTAAAGACGAATACGGCGAACGTAACTTAACCTTAGCAAAACAGTTATTAACCGAAGCAGGATATAGTGAAGAGAATCCATTTGAATTTGAGCTGTGGTATACTCCAACACACTACGGAGACCTAGAAGCGGATTTAGCAGCTATTTTAAAAGAGGAGCTTGAAGAAACAGGCATGATGAAAGTTACATTGAAAAGCGCTGAGTGGGCTACATATGCTGCGGAGTACATAATCGAAGGAGTTATGCCTATTTTCCTTTTGGGATGGTATCCGGATTATATAGATCCAGATGATTATACAACGGTTTTCCTTCACTCAGAATACTCACCAGAGATGGGAGTATTCTATAATAATAGTGAAATGGATGAGTTGCTTGAAGCAGCCCAAGTAGAAACAAACATAACAAAGCGAACAGAACTCTACATAGAGGTACAAAGGTTAATGGCAGAAGAAGCTCCAGTTATCCCATTGTTCCAAGGGAAATTAAGCATTGCTACTTCTATGGATGTTAAGGGCGTTGTACTAGATCCTGTCATGATACTTCGATACTATCTAATTTACAAAGAGTAAAAAATAAAAACCAAATTATTTCACATTTTTTTTGGTGAAAACTAATGGTTTCGCTAAGAGTATATATTGTTAGGAGAGTTCTTTTAGCTATTCCAACAATTTTGATTTTACTTACTATAGTGTTTTTAGTAATGAGAGTTGCAGGTGACCCTGTGGCCGCTATTCTTGGCGCGCATGCTCCTCAAGAAGAAATAGAGAGGATAAGGGAGGAACTTGGCCTCAATAAACCCCTTTACGTTCAGTATTTTGATTACATTTGGCAACTTTTCCACCTTAACCTTGGGCGTTCGCTAATCTGGGGGCAAAGACCCGTATTAGTTGAGATATTAGAACATTTTCCAGCAACATTGGAACTTTCTATATTCGCTTTCATAGTGAGTATAATTATTGGAATATTTACAGGTGCTTACTCCGCTCAAAAATACAATAAACCTGTTGACCACATGTTTAGAATATATGGAATTATTACCTATTCACTTTTTATTCCATGGTTTGGACTAATACTGCAGTTAATATTTGGAGTATATCTAGGCTGGTTGCCAACCGGTGGAAGGATAGATCCGCTTATGGAGCCAAAACACATTACCGGGCTCTATGTTTTGGATAGTATCTTAACATTCAATATCCCAAGTCTTATTAGTTCAATAAAACACCTGATTCTCCCGTCTATAACCTTAGGAATTTACTTGTCAGGAATCTTTACAAGGCTTACACGATCAAATATGTTAGAGGTTCTTAGAAAAGATTTTATTACAGCTGCAAGGGCAAGGGGTTTGCCTGAGGGCACGGTGATTTATAAGCACGCTCTTAAGAACGCCTTTATACCCATACTTACAATGATGGGTTTACAATTTGCGTTGTTGCTTGCTGGGGCGGTGCTTACTGAAACAACATTTTCTTGGCCAGGAATGGGAACATTTCTAACCGAAAGAATATTTTACCGGGATTATACAACAGTTCAAGGAACCATAGTTTTCTTCGCAATTTTAGTTGTCAGTGTAAGTCTTATAGTTGACCTTCTTTATGCCTACATAGATCCTAGAATCCGATATTAGGAGGGTAAGAGCAATGTCACCGAGTTCGTTAAAGTTAAAGTTATTTAATTTCGTTAAGAAGGCTTCACCCACGAGGGGGGTTGAATATCTTTTAACATGGATAGGTTTTTCGATTGTTGCTCTTATTATCTTTTCAGCGATCTTTGCACCGTATGTTGCTCCTTATGATCCAACGAAAAGGGTTGGAGATCTTCTTGAAAGTCCAAATACTCGGTTCATTATGGGTACAGATGGTCTTGGAAGAGACATTTTCAGCAGAGTTATATGGGGGTCTAGAACTGTTTTATATATTACTTTCTTGTCTATAGCTATTACTCTTATTTGCGGTATTCCTCTAGGGCTCTTAGCTGGTTATGTTGGTGGAGCAGTAGATAGTATTTTATCCTTAATCATGGATGCTATGTATGCTTTTCCAGGCCTAATTTTAGCCATAGCTATTGCAGCTGCGTTGGGACCAAGTGAAATAACAGTAGCTATAGCAATAGCAGTAATTTATATTCCAACCTATTTTCGAATGGTAAGAGGTCAAGTGTTATCCCTTAGGGAAAGCTTATTCGTTGAGGCGGCAAGAGCAATTGGAGCTAAGGATAGAACAATAATTTTTAAGTACATATTCCCAAACGTTATTACCTCTATTCCGATTGTTTTGTCACTTAATGCAGCTGATGCTGTTTTGACAGAAGCAGCCTTAAGTTTTCTAGGGCTTGGTCCGATAGTGCCACCAACTCCAGATTGGGGGTTCGACTTGAGAATGGGTCAGGTATACTTAGCTGCTAAAATCTGGTGGCCAAGTACATTTCCAGGGTTGATGATAGTACTTCTTACATTAGGGTTTAGTCTTCTTGGTGAAGGAATTAGTGAGATTTTGAATCCCAGATTGAGGAGATGAGAAAACTGTGAGCAAAACTATTCTGGAGATAAAAGGTTTAAAGGTTTACTATTATACGAGAGATGGCGTTGTCAGAGCAGTAGATAATGTAGATTTCTTCATGAAAAAAGGAGAAACGATAGGTTTAGTAGGGGAGTCTGGCTCCGGGAAATCTACTTTAGGTTTTTCTATAATAAAACTCATTCCTCCACCAGGAAAAATAGTTGACGGGAAAATCGTTTTTGATGGAATAGATCTAATAAAATTAAATGAAAAAGAAATGCGTAAAATTAGGGGAAAACGGATTTCTATGGTTTTTCAAGATCCAATGACTTCGTTAAATCCCCTTATGAAAATAGGTGACCATTTAGTAGAGACTATAATGGCACATGAAGAGGTTACACGTGAGGAAGCTGAAGAAAGGGCATTTGCATTATTAAAAGAAGTTGGCATCATGCCAGATAGATTTCATGACTATCCACACCAATTTAGCGGAGGAATGCGGCAGAGAGTTATGATAGCTTTAGCTTTAGCCTTAAACCCAGATATAGTCATAGCAGACGAACCTACTTCCTCCTTGGATGTAATTGTTCAATTTCAAATCCTGGATTTAATGAAGAGATTGAAAGAACAATTCAATGTAGGAATGATATTTATATCTCATGATATAAGCGTAGTCGCCGAAGTTTCCGATAAAATAGCTTTAATGTACGCTGGTCAGATAGTTGAGTTTGCCGATGCAATTTCTTTCTTCGAAAAACACTTACATCCATACGCTGAACTATTACTACAATCAGTGCCAAACATTCAACTATCTGATCAAAAACTTAAATACATCCCTGGAATGCCCCCAGATTTACTTCACCCTCCCAGTGGTTGTAGGTTTCATCCCCGTTGCCCATTTGCTAATAGTATATGTAAAGAGAAAGAACCACCATTAATCGAGATTGAAAAAGGACACTTAGTAAAATGTTTTAGGCATAAATAATATGAGAGGATGCGTGGATTGATAGTTAAAGTAATAAATCTAAAAAAATACTTCCCGGTACAAAAGAGTTTCTTGGAAAGATTATTTGCTAGAAAACTTGATTATGTCAAAGCAGTTGATGGAATCAGTTTCGAAATAGAGAAAGGCGAAGTTTTTACCATAGCTGGGGAAAGTGGATGTGGAAAAACAACAACTGGGAGATTAGTTGCACGGCTCATCGACCCTACAGATGGAAAAATCATTTTCAGAAATAAAGATATAACAACTTTAAAGGGAGAAGAACTAAGAAAGCTCAGAAGACACATACAAATAATTTTTCAAGACCCTTACGCTTCTCTAAACCCCCGTATGAAAATAGGGGAAATCGTTGGACACCCTCTACAAATACATGAAATAGCAACAGGAGACGAGAAAAGGAAACTGGTTCTTGAAATGCTGGAAAAAGTTGATTTAAAACCAGCTGAAAAGTTTTATGAAATGTACCCCCACCAATTGAGCGGAGGACAAAGACAGAGAGTAGCGATAGCAAGGGCTATGATACTTAACCCGGAATTCATTGTAGCCGATGAACCAATTTCGATGATAGACGTGTCTTTAAGAGCGAAAATACTTGAATTAATGACAGAGTTAAAGGAAGAGTTCGACTTAACATATCTATTTATAACACATGACCTAGCGGTAGCTAAGTATATTTCCGATAGAATAGCCATAATGTATCTGGGGAAAATTGTTGAGATGGGCCGAAAAGAACTAATATTCTCTAACCCTCTTCACCCCTACACAGCCGCACTACTCTCAGCAATACCAATTCCAAATCCAAAGATAAGACGAAAACGCATAGAATTAAAGGGAGAAGTTCCTAATTCCATTAACATACCATCTGGTTGTAGGTTTCATCCCCGTTGTCCATATAAAGAGGATCTTTGTTCCAAGGAAGAACCACAACTAATAGAGGCAGAAAAAGACCACTACGTGGCATGTCACAAAATTCAATAATCACTGTCCATAAAACTTTACACATATTATGAAGTTAAAATCATCATCAATTTAAGAGACAGGCTTCCGAATAAATGTTAATTGAATTATTTGCTTGAATGAACAAAAATGGCCAATTACAAGTACATTTACGTTCAGTTAAGTTGGATTTTTGTATTTTCTAATTTTTATTCCTGCTTCTTCTAAAATCTGCTTAGCCAGCTTGTCTTCATATTCGTCGTCATAGACGATTTCTCTTATCTCTGCATTTATTATTAGTTTAGCACAGACTATGCATGGAAAGGTCGTCGTATAAAGAGTGGCTCCTCTAGTACTCACACCAAAAACGGCAGCTTGAACGATGGCGTTTTGTTCAGCATGAACTCCACGACAGAGTTCCTGTCTTTCGCCCGAAGGGATTTTCATTTTTTCTCTAAGACATCCTGTGACATCACAGTGCGGTAAGCCTTTTGGAGCTCCATTATAACCTGTGGCTAAAATTCTTCTATCTTTTACAAGCACCGCGCCCACTTTTCTTCTCAGGCAAGTCGATCTTTCTTTAACTAAATGTGCTATTTTCATAAAATATTCGTCCCAGCTTGGCCGCTTCACAAATTCACCTTCTTTGGTAAATGGTTGACCCAGCATTCAATCATGGGAGAAGTGTTTATAACAATATATAAACTTTAATACTTTCGTAACGGTAATAACGATAAAATTTAATGTGGCTTCATTTCCGATTTAGGAATAACAATTTTTAACTTACGTATTTTGGTCAATACTAGATTAAAATACAAGGGACGGTGATTATGTCGATGAGAAGTAAAGTTCCATGCGCATTAACGATTGCTGGATCAGATTCGGGTGGAGGCGCGGGTATACAGGCAGATTTGAAAACTTTTGCAGCATTAGGAGTGCATGGAATGTCAGCCATAACCGCAATAACCGTCCAGAATACCGTTAGCGTAACTGCTGTCCATGCTATTCCACCGGAAATAGTAAGAAAGCAAATTGAAGCTGTTGCTACAGATATCGGCGTAGATGCTGCAAAAACCGGTATGCTTTACTCAAGTGAAATCATCGAAGTGGTTGTTGAAGAAGTGAAAAAATATGGTTTTCCACTTGTTGTTGATCCTGTAATGGTCGCAAAAAGCGGGGCACCATTGCTTAGAGAAGATGCCAGGAAAGTTCTAATAGATGAACTAATACCATTGGCAACAGTTGTAACTCCAAATGCAATGGAAGCTCAAGAGATAACAAACACGAAAATTCGAAGCGCGGAAGACGCAAAAGTAGCGGCGAAAAAAATAGTTGATTTAGGTGCAAAGGCCGCAGTGGTTAAGGGCGGTCATATAGTAGAAGGTGGTAAAGTGATCGATGTACTCTATTGCGATGGAGAATACTATTACTTTGAAGGCGAACGTATAGAGACGAAAACCACTCACGGTACAGGTTGTAGTTTCGCAGCCGCTATAGCCGCGGAGCTTGCAAAAGGTAAAAAAATACCAGAAGCGGTTAAAGTGGCAAAAGAGGTTGTAACTATGGGTATTAAATTTGGTTTAAATATAGGTAAAGGATTCGGCCCTGTAAACCCGATGGCTCAACTATATAAGGAGGCGTCGAAATACGAGGTTTGGAAAAATGTCAAAGAAGCCGTAAAACTACTTGAAAATGTTCCTGAAGTTTCAAAGCTTATCCCAGAAGTTAAAATGAACGTTGTTATGGCTTTACCGTACGCCGAAGCACTAAAGGATGTAGTAGGTGTTGATGGACGTATAACCATAGTTAACGGGAAAGCTAAGGCAGCTGGTTGTCCAGATTTCGGAGTTTCGCGTCATCTCGCAAAATATGTTTTGACCGCTATGAAGTACGATTCATCAATTAGAGCAGCCATAAATATCAGGTATTCCACGAATATCTTAGACGTTTGCAGAAAATTCGGATTAGTTATCTCGTTTTATGATCGGAGAAAGGAACCTGAAGAAATTAAAAAAGTTGAGGGCATGTCAGTTCCATGGGGAACAAAACAAGCAATAAAAGCTGCCGGAAAGGTCCCCAACGTTATTTACCATGAAGGTGATTGGGGCAAAGAGCCCATGATAGTCCTACTCGGAGAAAATGCAATTGACATCGCTAAAATCGCTATTAAAATTGCTCAAGAACTCAAATAATTAGTACAACAAATGTAGTGGAATATGATAGAAAAATATGTGAAACAAGGCAAATTTTAAAACAACATTGTTTCAGTTTAAACCTGCTTTATGAATCAAGATTATTCGGAAAGCTTAAATCCTATCTATCGTTTTTAAGTAGAACTTCCCATAAAGGTGTGAAAAGTGATTCGCGAAAAATCTATCGTCAGACAGGTCTCCCTTGCCGCAATGTTAATTGCTCTAGGTGTGATTCTCGCATTCATGTGGTTTCCTTTTCTTACAACAAAGGCCTATCCAGGGCAACATGCAATAAACGTCTTAGCAGGCGTGTTATTAGGACCTCTATGGGCAGCCTTCATAGCCTTCTGCATTGGTGTTATTAGGATGGGTCTGGGTATAGGAACCATATATTCTATGCCTGGTGGAATACCTGGAGGAGTTGTTGTGGGCATCTTTTATTACTTGTTTAAAAAATTCAAAATAAAATATCCGGAAATTGCAGCTTTTACAGAACCAATAGGCACTGTAATCATAGGAGGCACCTTAGCGTTATTCCTTGTGGCACCGCTAATTGGAGATGTAAGGCTAATAGGCATTCCACTTCTCATATTTTGGACGGGATGGGCTATTAGCTCGATACCGGGATGTATTATGGGATTCGTCTTAGTGGAGGCTCTTAAACTTGCAGGAATTACCAGAGAAACTTTCCGTGAATGAGATATTGGGAAGAAAGGTGCTGATAGTAGGTGATGTGGGAACTGGGAAAACCGCGCTTACGGTTCAAATATTTGAAAAACTTATCGATTTGGGCTTAGGAAACGATATTACAATAATTGATATGGCTCCAAAAACCTTTTTTATTTCTGGTAAGCGAGTTGGAGGTAAATTAGACGAATACACTGACTTAGTTAAAAAAGTAAAATATTTAGCTCCTTCTGTTGTTTATGCTCCCAGATTAACTTCTAAAAGCAGCCAAGAACTTTTACACCTTGTAAAGGAAAACGTGAAAAACTTAGATCCGCTAATAGACGAATACATCAGGAACCCGACAAAAATATTAATAATCAACGATTTATCGATATACTTTCATGCTGGTGATTTATCCAAAATACTTCAATGCTTAAGTAAAGCAGAAACTTTTTTAGCCAACAGTTACTATGGCAAAACCTTAAAAAACGACTTTAATACAGGTGTTTCGTACAGAGAAAGAGATCTTGTAAAAAAGATGATGAGATACATGGACAGAGTAATCATGTTAAGAGAAAATTGTTTCATCAAAGTAATTTAATTTTTCAACATTAATTTTCGCGTACCATATAGTTTTCCTTAATAAACTTCATCTAACCGTCTTTTTATATATTTTGCTATATGATATGAAACAAGGTTTACGAAAAACTGGTAGTGCGTTGATGCAGGGCTACCAAAGCAACTTAAGAATGCGAAAGAAAAATATTATGTATTTGAAGGGAGATAAACAGAAACTTAGATTGGTAGTTGGTGATGAAATGTGGAGGTCTTAAACAAGTTTATTGAAGATTTACTTACCCAGTTGCAGGATAACATTAGGAAAATTGATAGAAAACAAGTTGAAGACGTTCTGAAAGCGTTACAAGGTGCTAAGCGAGTGATAACCGTCGGTATGGGCAGATCAGCTGTAGTAGCCCGAGACCTTGCTATAAGACTTTTACAAGCCGGATTTAATGTTATATCTATCAGAGAGGATTTAATAGGTCTTATTCCGATGATAAAAGGCGAAGAAGATGTAGTTGTCGCTATTTCAGGATCCGGAGAAACAGAAGAAGTTATTACGATATGTAAAGTTGCTAGGGAAAGGGGAGCAAAAATAGTAGCAGTAACATCCTTCCCCGACTCTACACTAGGGAAATTGTCCGATCATGTGCTTTGCATTGGTGGGAGAACAAGAAGATGGAAATATAGAGGATTCTTAGAAAGAGAAGTTGAAGGGGAAAGAGAACCTCTTTCACCCTCAGGTTCTCTTTTTGAAGTAAGTTCAATCATAGTATTAGAAGGACTTGTAGCAGAACTTGTTTACTCAAAACAGAGTAAAGGAGGCTAAGAACATTGAGTAAGATTAAAAATCTCATAAAACAGTTTTTAGAATCATCAAACGATATAATAAGCGGATTGGACAGTAAGGTCATTGAAAACTTCGCTGAGCAGTTAAAAAAGGCTAAACGTGTGTACACAGTTGGCGTTGGATCGCTCAGTCTTCTTGCTAAGGGATTCACTACAAAACTCACATACCTAGGTTACGAAACCTATTTTATCGGCGAAACACTTATGCCTTCCCCAAGCAAGAACGATCTTTTAATAGCGATTTCTGAGAGCGGTGAAGCAGATTATACGGTAAAAGCAGCCCGCATCGCTAAAAACCTTGGAGCAACGGTTGTAGCTATAACGTCGTGTCCCCAGTCAACATTAGGAAAACTAGCCGACTTAAATATAGAAATTAAGTGGAAAGAAAAAATACCAAAAGAAGAACTTAAAGAACGCGAAGGAGAACTTTTAACACCAAATTCGAGCCTCTTTGAGATAGTAACGCTTATGATTCTAAATGCAGTTATGTCCGAACTTGTCAATAAAACATAAAATGGGAATATATTAGGAATACTCATAATTCACCTCATTTATTTTCCCTCATTTTCAGAGGATTCATGTTAGCAGAAAATTACAATAAGTAACTGCTTGTCACAATCTTTCTTTTATAACTTCTATAACCTTGGGTACTTCGATTTTTTCCTGTAATCTTGTTTTCATATCTCTTAAAACTATAAACCCTTCCTTAAGATCTCTCGGACCTACAATGATCACATAAGGAATTCCTTTTTTATCCGCATACTCAAGTGATTTGTCCAATTTACGTCTCATTAAATCTACATCGGTTGGTATATTTTCACGCCTTAGCTTTTGAGCTATCTTTATACTCTCTAACCTAACTTCTTCTTTAGCAGGAACAACATAAACCTTAGTTAACGTCTCTTCTTCTGAAATACTACCTTCTAAAACTTCCATAATCCTTTCAACACCCAAAGAAACACCTGTAGCAGGAACGTGAGGTCCACCGTAAAGTTCAATTAAATTATCGTATCTACCTCCCCCGGCTATCGCAAGTCTAAATTGTTCTCCACTTGGGCTTTCCTTTAACACATACTCAAATATAGGACCAGTATAGTAATCTAATCCTCTAACTATGCTTAAATCTATTTTAACATATTTACGGGCATCATAAGCCTCCAAAATATCTAAGATACTTATTAATTCACTTATACCTTCTTCTCCTACCTTTGAACCCCTTAAAAGACTTCTAACCCTTTCAAGTACCTCCATATTCTCTCCACTTATCGAAATAAACTCTAATAACCTTTCAGAAACTTCCTTAGGTATGCCCTTCGAGGAAAGTTCTTCCATAACTCCCTCCAATCCTATTTTATCCAACTTATCAATAGATCTAAACGCATCCAAAATCTTATCGCCTGGAACACCAGCTTTAACTGCCATACCTTCTAAAATCTTCCTATTGTTCAATCTAACCTCAATATTATCTAATCCTAAAGCCTTTAGAGCATCTACACCAACAGCAATTACCTCAGCATCAGCATCAGGTAACGGTGAACCTGCAACATCAGCATCAGCCTGCCAAAATTCACGATACCTACCAGTTTGAGGCCTTTCATACCTCCAAACACGAGAAATACAATACCTCTTAAACGGTTTAGGTAGATACGGATTTTGTGCCACAACCCTCGCAAAAGGTACAGTTAAATCAAATCTTAAACCAACATCACGTCCGCCTTTATCTTTAAACTTAAATATTTGCTTTTCCACTTCTTCTCCGCACTTTCTAGACAAAACTTCCCAATATTCAATTGCAGGTGTTTCTAAGGGCTCAAACCCATAGCTTTCAAAAACCTTTCTTATAATATGAAGTATCCTTTCCCTTTTTATCATATCTCGAGGTAAGAAATCTCTCATACCTCTTAAAGCCTTAAACTCCCTCAAGCTGTCCACCCACATTAAACTTACAATTTTAGGTACACAATTAATATTTAAACTTCAACCAAATGAAATATACAAATGTTTGAACTAATTTTAGAGCTGTTAACTGTCATTCACCAATTATTTGTACTATTAGGCGCCGAGATCTTGGTCTTACATCTAATTCTACGAAAACTATTTGTTGCCATGTCCCTAAGATCAAATTCCCATCAGCGACAGGCACCGATAAACTTGGACCTAGAATTGAAGCTCTTAGATGACTATGACCATTTACGGGATGTCTATAACGTCCTGTTTTCGGTATAAGCTTTTCCAAAATATCCTTAAAATCTTGGACAAGATTTGGTTCAAACTCAATTGTTGTTATTGCGCCAGTGGCCCCCGGAATAAATACCGTAACTAGACCATTTCTTATTCCCGAATCCTTAACTGCCTTTTCAACCATACCAGTTATATTTACAACATCGATCTCGCCTGCAGTATTAAGGTGTAACTCTTTCCTTACTACTTTCACTTCTGGTACCACCTTTTAACTTTTTATAAAACTCACAAAATCTTGCAATAGGACACTTATCACATAAAGGTTTCCCACCTTTACAAATCTCTCTCCCAAACATTATCAAAAGTATATGTGCTACAGCGTACTTATTACGTGGAAGGGCTTTCTCCCAAGTGTGTCTAATGTTCTCGTAGTTAATCTTTCCCTTAACTATACCTAATCTCCTAGAAATTCTCATAATGTGAGTATCAACTGGAAATACTGGTTTGTTAGCGGCAAAAAGTAAAATAACATCAGCAGTTTTGAAGCCGACACCAGGAAGCTTCAAAAGCTCTTTTCTTGCATCCTCTAAAGGCAGGTTTAGGACTTTACTCAAATTACCATCATATTTTTTCATAATTATTCGTGCAATTTCCTTGATTCTAATACTCTTAGCATTGTATAAGCCAGCCACTTTTATACTTTCTTTTATACTTTCAAGATCGGCTTCAGCAATACTTTTGGGGTCAATTCCAACTTTTCTCTCTAATTGATTGATCGCTTTTCTGACATTTATCCAACTAGTCCTTTGAGAGAGAATTGTAGAAACTAAGATCTTAAATGGATCACGTATTTCCCATTTCCAAGGAACATATATTTTTTCCAAAATTTTAATAATGTTCAGAAGCCTAATTTTACTTTGCATCGCGACACCACGCAAAGAATAATAAATAACGTTAAACAACATGTAGTAAATCGATTACTGCAATATCGAATTAAAGATTGCTTAACATAATTAGATATAAAATCAGCAATATGGAAGAGAAAATGATGTACCAAACTATAGCTTCCTGCATTCTCAGTTCGCTTGGTGTTTTCTCCCTTATTCATGGCCTCGAGACCACTACTAGAAGTGATAGAAAAGAAATGTTTTCATCCATACTTGCAGCATTCATTCTTTTCTATCTTGCAGTTAACATTTACTTAAACGTTGCAAGTTTTCTTTCTATTATCATAACCCTAAGCATACCAATAACTGCGATCCTAGTCATAATACTAAATTTGTTTAAGCCATTGTTTCAAAAAATAAAACTACATATGGGAAAACATGTAAAGGACAGCAAAACAAGAGAAGTTCTTCGAAAGCTCTTTCATCTGCTCTCCCTTGTTCTCATCATAACTTACATATACTACGGAGAAGAAATAACAATTCAAATAACATATCTTGCTCTTATTTTCTTTTATCTCACAGATATTCTGAGATTCTGGATACCAAAATATTACCCATTTGCGGTTATAGCTGACTTAGTTCTAAGAAAAGGGGAAACAGAGAAAATAGGACCACATACCTACTATGTTATTAGTGCAAGTCTTGCACTAATGCTTTTTTCCATGTACACAGCTGTGATTGCCCTCATAGCAGCAGCAATGGGAGATGCATCAGCGGCAATAGCCGGAAGAACTTTAGGGAAACATAAATTGCCGTGGAGAAAGGAAAAAACAATTGAAGGGTCAATAGCAGCTTTTGCAACAACTTTTACCGTCCTTATTTTGTTTACGCCGATAGAAAAAGCTCTCATAGGAGCAGTTCTACTATTAATTATAGATCTCATAGATCCGCCCATAAACGACAATCTTCTCAATGGTCTAGCCATAGCAGCTGGTCTAACACTTTTTAATTTGTATTAGTCAAACTATTAGGCTTTAAACTTCGCGGTCACTTTTATGCTGATATTTTCTTTCTAGCGAAGCACTATCTTTGCCTACAGGTAATTTAGATGAAGTTAACAGTGAACCGAAATAGATTCTACGTCTTATTACTTAAGGAGTAGTTTCCTAAATCATAATTCTTACATCCGTAGACTTTGATGACATGTTAATAATACTACGTAATCTTTAAATAACGATGAGAGGTTCAATTCTAACTACAATCACACATAATTTATCGACGCCTCTAAGTTATTAACCTGCTGACATTTACGAATTTTATTTCACCCATAAACCTTAAAATACCACACTTTAAATAAAACCATAAGACGGGAGTGAAACACATGGTTAGAATAAAACAACCAGAGGAAGTAATTGAACTAGTAACGAAAGGACCCTTTGAAACAAAACGAATATTCAGTATAGTCGCTCACATCGACCATGGAAAGACTACCACAACAGACTATCTACTAAGAAGAGCAGGTCTAATGTCATTCGATGCCGCAGGACAAGTACTAATGACAGACTACGACGAAGAAGAACAGCAAAGAGGAATAACCATATTCACATCCGTAGTAAACTTAAGCTACGAATATAACGGTAAAAACTACATATTCCAAATCAACGACACGCCAGGACACATATCCTTCACAGGTGAGGTATCAAGAGCACTAAGAGCTAGCGACGGAGCAATAATCCTAGTAGATGCTCTCGAAGGAGTAATGACACAAACAGAAACAAACATACGCCTAGCAGTAGGAGAAGAACTCTGCAAACCCGTACTATTCATCAACAAAGTCGACAGATTAATCAGCGAACTTAGACTACAACCAAAAGAAGTCGGTTTAAAACTGGACAAAATAGTTAGAAAAGTTAACACTCTTATAAGAAAAGTAGCACCACAACAATTTAAAAAAGAATGGCAAGTATCCTTCCAAAATGGAACAGTAGCAATAGGGTCAGCAAAACATGGATGGGGATTCACCATTGACATAATTAAGGAGAAAGGGATTGATGCAAACATAATTTTCCAGAAATATAAGGAAGGAGAAATAGAATGGTTACGTAAAAACTTACCATTAGATGATGCACTGCTAAGAATGGTTATTCATCATTTACCAGATCCTAAGACTGCGCAAAAATATAGAATACCAAAGATATGGACAGGAGATATAAACACACCTGAAGGACAAGCACTCATAAACTGCGATCCTAACGGCCCTCTAATTGGTATGATAACAAAAATATTCATTCATCCTAAAACAAAAAGGCCTACACTAATAGGACGAATATTTTCAGGAACACTGGAAGCCGGAGAAGAAATATACTTTGTTAATCAGAAAAGCACTGTGAGAATCCGAAGACTAGGAGTTATGGAAATAACAGACCTACTTGATGTAGAGGAAATACCTGCGGGAAACCTTTTTGCAATTTACGGGGTTTTGTGTCCAGCTGGTGAAACATTCATCAGACCTGGTGCTAACATTCCAGTATTTGAAAAAATCAAATACGTCGCAGAGCCCGTCGTCTCAAGAAAAATAGAACCAGTAGATCCACAAGACCTTGCAAGGCTAGGAGAAGTCGTAAAGATGTGGGTTCTAGCCGACCCAACAGCATCCTTCTACCTAGATCAAGAAGCAAGACAATACATATTATCGGGAATCGACCCACTACAGATAGAAATCCTCACAAAAAGAATAAACGAACAAGTACCAATCAGAGTCTCTCCGCCAATCATCGTGTATCGTGAAGTACCCACCAAAAGAGGTATGGAAGTTCATACAAAGTCACCTAACACACACAACAAGCTAAAATTATACATAGAGCCATTAAGTCAAGAAACAATAGAGTTAATCAAACAAGGAAAGATATGGGCGGAACAAGACAGAAAAGAAAGAGCAAGAATACTGAGAGAAATAGGATGGGATGCAAACGAAGCAAAAAACATATGGGACATCTGGGGAAACAACATACTTGTAGACCTAACAAAAGGAGTACAAAGACTAGACAGAATAAAATCATATATCATCGCGGCATGGAGAGAGTGGTGTTCAAATGCTACTCTTGCTCAAGAACCAGCAATGGGAGTAAAAGCTGTAATGACAGACGCCGTCGTGCACGTAGACCCAGCACACACAGGAATGGGACAAATAGCACCAATGACACATGCAGCACTACACATAAGCTTCTTAACAGCTAATCCAAAACTATACGAACCAATACTAAAAATAGACATAAAAGCACCAAGCGACATGCAAGGAGCTGTCATCAAAATCTTAACCCAACATCGAGGCGTAGTCACAAACGTAATTATTGAAGAGGACTGGGTTACAATACAAGGAAACATCCCAACCGCAGAAACGCTAGGAATCGCAGACGAATTCAGATCTGCAACAGCTGGAAAAGCTTTCTGGGGCTATGAGTTCCTAGAATTCAGACCAGTACCAGACAACATGCAAGAAAAACTTATCCTAGAGATTAGAAAAAGAAAAGGTCTACCAACACAGCTACCAACACCGAAACTATGGGAGAGACTACTATACGTCAGGACATGATCGGTATTACAGGCTTTTTCAAAAGGTTCTCAACATCTAAATCAGAAAACTTCCACAATCTATATTTTAAAATCTCAATTTTTTAAGTTGTTATTTTGCTTCCCTAACTCGGAAATAGATTTTCAGCTTAGAAATTTAAAAGATTAGGATAAGCTAGAATACTATTAATTACCAAGTTAAACTATGAAAATGAATAGGGAATATAGAGCCTTTTTCGATACTCCTATCGACAATAAAATCCAAACCTTTACGTTTTAGGTATACCTTGGGACCTTTCCTCATCATATCGTAGAGGAGCCGCTCTTTTATAAGAAAATCAACTTCCAGTAAAATTTATAACATCTACTCAGAGGATCTCCTCAATTTGGGAGAATTCTAGAGATTAAAGGACTTAGGAGATCTAGAACTTAGTAATAAAACCATAGAACAAGCTTACAACGATTTACTAAGAGTTATCGAGGAAAATTATAAAAATGATGAGCTTTCCCTGTTTATGGGCGGAGATCACATAATTACCTACCTTTGCATAAAAGCTGTAAAAAGGTTATTGGAGGGAAATAGGGCTTACTATATTTTGTTTTCCACCTCGACCTATACAAGGAATATGAGGAAGATATTTATTCTCATGCTTGCGTAGTGCGTAGAATCGTGGAAAAAACTGGTTTCTCCAGAAAACATTATTGAAGTAGGTATAAGAGCCCCAACCCGTGAACAAATAGATTTTGCTAAAAAGCACGGCATAAAATATCAACTCACGACCTTCATTTACTAAATGTCAAAGACACATTAAGGTTATTAATCGAAGAATTAAATTCCCGTGTTGAAAAAGCCTATTTATCCATAGATCTAGATGTTTTAGACCCTTCCTACACGTTGGGTGTTGGAAACCCTGAGCCTAGCGGTATTTCAACAAGACAACTTATTGAGACATATTTCATGAAATTGGTTCGTTAAACATCGCATGTTTTGACATCGTTGAACTTTGTCCAAAATATGCCTAGCGGGATAAGTGGGTTTTGCAACTGCAAAAATCATAAGGGAAGCCCTGGGAATTATTGCGAAAGATATCTTTCTAAGTAAACATTTCGCTAGGAAATTCAAACCACTTCATCGAACCTGTCTGTCGGAAGTTGGTAAAAATACCCTAAAACTTAGCGAATCGATAAAAGTATTTGTAGCTTAATACTAAATATTTAACCAATCGTTATTCTAGCAATAAAAGCTTCGAAAAAGTCTAATTCTTAATTTCTACCCAATAGATATAAATAAATAAACTACGTATCAAAACTATCAAAGCTACTAATAACTTAGTGAGGGGTAAGAATGTCGGAAGAGGACAAAATAATAGAAATACGTTTTCATAGCCGTGGAGGACAAGGCGGATGGACCGCTTCACAACTTCTAGCACTCGCAGCGTTAAAAGAAGGCAAGTATATGCAGAGCTTTCCAACATTCGGTCCGGAAAGACAAGGAGCGCCAATACAAGCCTTTACAAGAATCAGCGAAAAACCAATCAATCTGCATGCAAATGTATATTATCCAGATGTGGTTGTAGTGTTGGATCCAACACTACTTGGTCCATCAGTCGTAGAAGGCATAAAGAAAGACACCGTGATAATTGTGAATACGGATGAATCACCCCAGGAAATTAAGAAAAAACTTGGAGTAGAAGATAACGTTGTATGGACAGTAAACGCCACTGATCTGGCTATTAAAATTTTAGGCCGCGCAATCACGAACACAGCAATGTTAGGCGCAATTGTTAAAGCTACGGGAATTGTTAAACTGGAATCGGTTCTTGAAGCGACAAAGGAAAGATTTCCAGAAGAAATAGCTGAGAAGAATATAGAGTTAATTAAAAAAGCTTATGAGGAGGCGGTAAAAGGATGAGTTCCGAGGAAAAACTTCCTGGTTGGAGAGAGATACCCATTGCCGGCGTGACATACAAACCTAGCACGGAGTACAAAACAGGGGACTGGAAAGTATATAAACCAGTAATAAACTACGAAAAATGCACAAAATGCATGTTTTGTTACACATACTGTCCTGATGGAGCTATAAAAATTAGAGAAGATGGTTTTCCAGAGCCAGACTACGATTTCTGTAAAGGTTGCGGGATATGTGCTGAAGAATGCCCCGTTAAAGCCATTGAAATGGTTAAGGATTAGGAGGGAGATGAATGGCAGTTAAACAAATTGTTATGGGTTTAAATGGTGATGAAGCCGTTGCATATGCCATAAAACAAGTAGATCCAGACGTAGTTGCTGCTTACCCAATCACTCCACAAACCATAATCGTAGAAAGATTCTCAGAATATGTCGCTAACGGTGAGGTTCATACAGAATTTGTCGCCGTAGAGTCTGAACATAGCGCTTTAAGTGCTTGTGTAGGAGCCGCAGCTGCAGGAGCCAGAGCCTTCACAGCAACCGCTGCAAATGGCTTAGCGCTCATGTGGGAAATCTTGTACATAGCGTCTTCTTGTAGGCTTCCAATAGTTATGGCAATTGTAAACAGAGCTTTAAGTGGACCAATCAACATTCATCCCGACCATAGCGACGCTATGGGTGCAAGAGACAGCGGATGGATTCAAATTTTCTGCGAAAACAGTCAGGAAGCCTACGATTCCATAATTCAGGCTTGGAGAATAGCTGAACACCCCGACGTACAATTACCAGTTATGGTCTGTCTTGACGGCTTCGTATTAAGTCACACTCTAGAAAATGTCATGACTTTGCCAGATGATGTCGTTAAGAAGTTTGTTGGCGAAAGAAAATTTGTAACAGTTAAGAATCATTTTGGAAAAGAGGTTCCATTCATCCTAGATCCCGAAAACCCAATTACCATTGGCCCATTAGACCTCTATGATTTCTACTTTGAGCATAAAATGCAACAAATTGACGCTATGGGAAAAGCCCCCAAAGTCATTGAGGAAATCGGCAAAGAATATGGTGAACTCTCCGGCAGAACATATGGACTAGTTCACCCCTACAAGCTCGAAGATGCAGAAATCGCCATTGTAGGTCTTGGCTCAACAATGGGAACCGCAAAAATAGTTGTAGATAAATTGAGAGAAAAAGGGGTAAAGGCCGGGCTCCTAAGAATAAGATCGTTCAGACCGTTCCCAGTCCAGCAAATAATCGAAAACCTAAAGGACAAGAAGGTAATAGGAGTCCTCGACAGAGCTGTAAGCTTCGGAGCATACGGCGGTCCGCTATTCAGCGAGATAAGAAACATTTTCTATGACCAAGACATAAGACCACTGATTTCAAATTACATATATGGCCTTGGCGGCAGAGACATGCCTCCTCAGAGACTAATGATAATCTTCGAAGATTTACAGAAAATTGCAGAAACAGGAAGAATCGAAAAAACTGTAAAATATATTGGAGTTAGAGGATAGGAGGGGGAAAAATGAGCGAAAAAATAACAATAAAGGATCTTGCTCAGAAACCTGATCTATTAATGCCTGGACACAGACTTTGCGCTGGATGTGCAGCAGGAACCATTGTAAGACTTGTACTAAAAGCAACACGTGGACCTACTATTATCACCAACGCCACTGGGTGTCTTGAAGTAGCAACAACAATTTTCCCATACTCATCTTGGAAAGTGCCTTGGATACATAACGCCTTCGAAAATGCAGCAGCCACCGCAAGCGGAATTGAAGCAGCATTTAATGCAATGAAGAGAACAGGAAAGGGACCACTAGCAAAATACGAACACGTAGACGTAATAGCGTTTGCAGGAGATGGAGGAACCTACGACATAGGATTTCAAGCTTTAAGTGGAGCTTTCGAAAGAGGACATGATTTCCTATACATACTATATGATAATGAAGCTTATATGAACACAGGCATCCAGAGAAGTGGTGGCACTCCCCGTTGTGCTTGGACTACAACTTCTCCCGCTGGAAGCGTTATACCGGGTAAGCGAGAATGGAAAAAACCCATTGCGAGAATAGCTGCTGAACACGAGATACCTTATGTAGCAACTGCAAGTCCAGCATATCCCATAGACCTTGTCAGAAAGGTTAGAAAAGGCTTGGAGGTTGAAGGGCCTGCATTCATACACGTGTTGTCTCCATGTACACGTGGCTGGAGATATCCACCAGAAAAAACCATAAAAATAGCCAAGTTAGCGGTTGAAACATGTTTCTTCCCATTATGGGAGGCAGAATTCAAAGACGGTGAAATAGTCTACACTTTGTCTGCTCCCAGCGAAAGAATTGCCAGAAAACCTGAGTTAAAGAAACCTGTCGAGGAATACCTAAAACTTCAAGGTAGATTCAGTCACTTATTTAGACCTAAAAAGAGAGAGGATCTCATAAATGAAATTCAACAATGGGTAGATCGTGAATGGAAACTAATACTAAAGAGATGCGGAAAACTCTAAAATCAATTCATTCTTTTCTTTAAATTCCATAAATTTATTTACCTTGAATTCTCGATATCAATCTTCAATTTTCAGTAAATCGACCTCTAAACGCTGTTTTTTTAATACACAGCGTTGTCATTAAAATTTTGAAATTGCAGTGAATTTAAATCTAGATAAAGATAGATTAAATTAGAGATGATGTTAATGTCTATAAAACTTAAGCTTTCCATGTTTGGGTCGGTTGCTGCCATAATCGGAATAACGACCCTAGCATTCTTATTTTTCATGGAGTTTTTACAGACTTAACGTTCTATTACGTAGTGGTTTTTGATGTAATATTCAACCTCTTCCAATGGCTTATAGCTCCCTACTTAATACAAGCTGCATACAAGTGTGTTGAAGCAGATGAGAGAGAATACTGGAACCTGCACAGAATTTTAGATAAAATTCGCGAAGATTCAGATATGAAGAAAAAACCAAAGCTGATGATAGCTGAGGTACAACTTCCTAATGCCTTCGCCTATGGCAACTTTTTAACAGGCAGTAGAATAGCGGTTACGAGAGGACTTCTTAACACTCTTGAAACAGAGGAAATTGAAGCTACAATGGCACATGAAATAGGACACATAAAACATAGAGACATGTCAATAAAGATGTTCATTTCTTTGCTTCCAGCAATTTTCCACTGGATTGGAAGAGTTATGATGCATAGTATCTGGCTAAGTTCTTGGGGGAGCCAGAGACAGACGAGAAGGATCAGCTATCCTAGTCGCAATAAGGGTTCTTCTCTCTTCTAATTTACTTCTTCTTAAATTTGTTTGTTTTAACATTTAGCAGGTTAAGAGAATACTATGCGGATGAACGCTGCATTTACCATTCACGATGGATCTAGAAAACTTTCTAAAGCCCTAGCCAAGATTAACATTTATATGACCAAAATGATTGCCAGAAATCTCCGTGCTGTACTTATACCTTCCCAACTTGCTTTTAGACCACTACTTATTACAGATCCCGAACGAGCCGCATCGGAGGCTAAACAACTTCAAGTTCTTACGGGATACCCTGACTATGAATTAGTGGAAATGCTTCGTAGAAGAAAATTAAAACTTTCAGATAAAATAATGAAAATTTTCTCCACTCATCCAAATATTACTAAAAGACTAAGAAGATTAGAACAATTAAAATTAAGATAAGTCTTTGAGCTATCAATCATTTTAAGCTACGAAATAATAAGCCTTCCATTCATATATAATTTTAGTCTATTTGTTTATGATTAGAAAACTTAATATTCAGGTTTTTATATTTTGTTGTAATGGTGGTAATAAAAAATGTCAGAAGAAGCTATCAATATAATATCCGAATTAATGACATCAAACCCAACAATAACAGCCTTAGCGATAGTTTCAAGTAACGATCAAGTCTTATGGCAAACACCAAGCTGGAACATACAAGGCTCAAGAATAATATCAGCTTGGATGAACAGAGAGCCAAGCGTTGTAGTTCAAGGCGTTAAATACTCAACCTTTCAAGCAGAACCTGAAAAATTCATAGCAAAAAACATGTCTGGTTACGGTTACGTAGTTGCAACACCATTAACCAACGAGTTATTTCTAGTAGCTTACGTTACCCCAGAAGGGGATCCAAAAGCTGCGTTCGTAGATCTATATAATGCAGCCATAAGAATAAGAAAGGTAATCTAAAAACATTTTACCATCTCATTTTGTAAAGTTCTTTAAATAAATTAAAATTAATTTTAATTTATTATTGTAATGGAGGATAATTTAATTGGTGATTACATGGTTCTTATCGGCGCAACTGGAGATATTCATTCCCCGAAGTATATTCAATTATTTAAAGAGGCACTGGAAAAAACTGAAATAGACAAACTTGACGTCCTGATTTTCACCGGAGATATCATTTATAAAGGAAAAATTAACGAACTAAAAAACGTTTTAAAGATTTTAGACGACTTCGAAATTAAATGCCCAATTATTTCTGTTTTTGGGAACGAAGAATATGAACAACTCCACAATAAAATTCGCGAGATAGCTTCTGGAAAAATTAGGTTCCTTGAAGACGAACTCTTAGAAATTAAGATTCGCGGAAAGACCTTGGGTATCGTTGGCTCAAAAGGATCATTAGATAAGCCCACCACGTGGCAAGCCAGAAACATTCCAAATATCAAAGAAATATACAACGAAAGAGTAAATAAAGTAGATGAGTTACTTGGGCAGTTAAACTCAGACTTTAAACTCCTTGTTTTACATTATGCACCTACCTATAAAACACTTAAAGGAGAAAAACCAGAAATTTATCCTTTTCTAGGATGCAAGAAATATGAGAAAGTAATTACTAAAAGACATCCAGATGTTGTTATCCATGGGCATGCTCACAGCGGAAAACCTAAAGATTACGTAGGAAATGTTCCCATATATAACGTGGCACTTCCGCTGGTTAAGAAAATAGTTACAGTTAAACTACCATTTAAAGAATCTTTAGAATACTTCTTCGCTAAGAGGGGAAGATAATGAGAGAATTTCTTGAAATAGAAGACCCCGATGCTTTCATAAAAATATCTCAGTCTGCTAATTTCGTAATTAGGGTTGACCCGTTCATCTTCATTTATCTTTACGGCTTAATATTTTACATAGACCTTGGAAAGCTAGAAACAACAGAAGTCAAAAAAATTTTCCAAAACCTCAGAGACAAGCTGATAATCGTAAAAAACGTAGAAAAAAGCAGTTCCATACATGAATTCTTAAAGAAAAAATTAGGAAAACAGTAAAAGAAATTTACTCACCCGTCGCAAGCAGTTTAACAATTTTTGGAAATATGTATTCAGCTACATCTCTCCTTGACCCGCCACCAGTCAAAATCACATATCTTCCTTCACATACTTCTTCACTACATCTTTTTACAATTTTCACAAGCTCTATAAAGAAACTCGGTGAAAGGCCTCGATCTCCATAATCTCCTTCACACGTATCATGACCCAAAAAATGAAAAACCATCTGAGGCTGAAACCTACGTACCCTAGACACAAACTCTTTCTCAACAAGCCTAAGATAATCCTCATCCGTAGTTTTCCAACCAACATCTACATCAATTTTTGTCCCATCATCCTCAACAACATTACTACTACAAAAACACACATGTAACACATCATGATCTCCCATGAACATTGCTCGATCACCGTCCCCGTGGTGACTATCCGTATCCAGGATAGCAAATCTCCGAACCCCATATTTTTCCCTCAAATACCTGATCGTAGGTCCCAGAGACGACAAATATGTACCACCCCATGCACTTGATGGGCCGGCGTGGTGACCAGCCGCAACTGTGAATACGAGAGCATTCCTTAGTTCCCCCTTCCACACCATTTCTGCGGCTCTTACACAGCCACCTACCGCCCTTAAAGCCCCCTCATAATACCACGCATTTTTAGTCTGCTCTAAAAGTTCAGAGTCGTGAACTTTTCTTAACAATTCTTCATCAACAGGCGGGGACTCATATAACTGAACATTTGGAAGTTCTAAAACATTTTTAAGAACTTCAGGGAAATTTCTAAACTTATCCCCAATTATAGGCCAATCCTTACCTTTAAAAATGTCTGAAAAGAAAACCCCCGTCGTCATGTATTTCACCTCAACACTCTATTATATTTGTACTTTTCTAACATTATCTTACAATTCTCGTGCTTTATTTACGTTTAGGAATCCAAACTTTTTCATGATCCAAAATATGTACAACTTTCCATCCACGACCCTCTAAAACTATGCTAATATATTTACGATGACATTTCCACGGAAATCTTTCAGTGCACATGATTGCTGTTCTACCTTTCCCAGCTATTTTCTCCAGTTCCTTTATGCCTTTCATAAATTCTTCAGTTTCAATATACTTCTTATATCCACCCGTTCTATAACCACCTAATTTCTTGCCTAAGTAAACGTATTTTATCCCTTCTCGTCTCAAAAACTCTTCTAAATTTTCTTTTTTAAAATGTTCAAATCTACTAGTTGGAAATCTCCTGACATCAACCAAAATACTTATTTTAAACTTTTTTAAAAGCGATAAAAATTCTTCAAAACTCCTAGTACTATGACCAATAGTAAAAATTTCTTTCAATTGGTCTCACCGTCAAAACATATTAAATGAAAATTTCCAATTTAAAGTTGGAGGGATGCTAATGAAATATGTAAATGAAAGCTTTACCGTAAAAACAAGTAAACGATTAGAGATCATTGACATAACAAACAATGTTGAAAAAATTGTTAGAAAAACGGGAATAAAAGAAGGAATATTAATCGTTTTTGAGCCTCATACTACAGCAGCTATAACAATCAATGAAAACGATCCTGATTTATTTGAAGATCTACTTAATGTATATGTTAAAATTGCACCGATAGAACAAAGATACAGGCATAACTTAAAGTACGCTGGAGTCCCAGGAGAACAAAATGCACATGCTCACATAATTTCCTCGCTTATAAAACCTTCAGTAACTGTTCCAATAACAGATGGAAGAACCCAGCTGGGAACATGGCAAAGAATTTTATTCATTGAAATGGATGGTCCAAGAACGAGAGGTGTCCATGTAAAAGTAATGGGAGAATAAATAAAACCTTTTATTACTATTATCTAACTTTGGTACCTGGCGGCACTTCTTCCTCCACTGTCAGAAGTACTGGCTTCCCTTCGACATCAGCAGCAAGAAGCATACCTTGTGATTCAATTCCTCTAATTTTCTTCGGTTCCAAATTCGCAAGCACAACTATAAGTTTTCCTTCAAGTTCTTCCGGCTTATACCAATGAGCAACACCAGCAACCAATTGTCTTTTTTCCTTACCGATATCCACCTCTAAACGGATCAAGTTTCTCGTTCCTTCAACCCGTTCAGCCTTTAATATTCTTCCAATTCTTATATCTAACTTTTGAAACTCGCTAAGGGATATAGTTTCTCCCATCATACATCACCCTTAGATGATGTTTTTGAAAGATATCTTTTGAGATCTTCTGATGGCTTTCTCTTTTTCTCTTTAATACGTTCTTTTAAATGTTCGGGGGATAATCCAAAGTATTCCTTCGATAACTTGGTAAGTGAGATATATATTGTTCCCTTTCTGTTCTCTCTGACTATGTATCCTTCCTTTTCAAGTTTTCTAATACGCGTATAGGCATGTTTCCCTACCTTTTTAACTATTTCCGCTTGGGGCGTATATTGTTTTAATGCTAGTAAACTTAAAATTTTCAAATCTGTTTTGGTAAATGGGAAGGGAGAAACATCGATCACGTAAGGTGTGTATTCTGATTTCAACTGCATCACAACAGTGTCATCGATAAACACTATTTCTATAGCGCTTCCTCTTTCATTGTATTCTTTCGACAAGTCTTCTACAATTCTCACTGCTTTTCTTGTAGTTGTTTTCGCTTTCCTAGCTAATGTTGTTATTTTTACAGGTTTACCTGCAGCGTAAAGTAGAGCCTCTATGATAGCTTTCCTATTTAAGCTAGTAAACTGGTTTGACAAAGATTTCACCATCTTCTCTTTGATAAATATTTATTTTACCCTCTACCTCAAGATATAAAAGGCATAAAAGAGTTCTAATAATTTCCAATTTATCGTGCCTGGACACTATTTCTTTAAAAGATATCTCCTCTTTCGTGCCCTTTCTATAAAGATTGGTGATTTTGTTATATACTTCGATAAGAAGTCTTTCTATATTCACTCTTTGTTCATCAAAACCAACAGTACTCTTAATGTACTCCTCTAAACCCTTTAGTCGTTCAATATACTTTTTTCTATCTTTAGTTTCCATTTCTAGAAAAGCTGAAATGAAATCCACGAGTACGGGTTTTCTTCCAGGGACCCTTATTGCAGGAAATATCCCTTCAACTTCTTCCGTACGTTCAACTCTCTTAACAACCACCTTTTCTTCCGATTTTTTTGGAGGTGAAAGAATGTAATTCACCTTTTGATGAAGAATACAGCTTAAACTTGAAAAACTCTTTCCAAGTAGTCCAAGAGATAAATCTCCCCTACGATATTTTTCTAAAACTTCTTTTAGAAGGGGTATAATCTTAATTACCCAAGGATTGTTTTTGTACGATTTAGGGAAGAAAAGCCATCTGTTTTCCTCTTCGCTAATAAATTCTTTTTCTTCATTACTTCTGTCCATATCTTTTAGCCTCTTCTAATGTTAATTCTATAACCTTACTAATTCCATTTCTATTTGTTACTCCAATTAGTTTATCAGCTTCAGACATTGTCACGTCACGAAGAGTTACAACAATGAACTGAGACCTATTAGACATCTCCCTTATTAACTTTGCAACTTTTTTAGCATTTGAATCATCAAGAGCAGCATCAATTTCATCAAGAATATAAAAGAATGAAGGCTTAACATGTTGAATAGCAAAAATTAAACTCAGAGCTGTAAGAGTTTTCTCTCCACCACTCATAACCTCAATGGATTTAAGTTTCTTACCTGGAGGTCTTGCAAATATTTTTATACCACCCTGAAATGGGTCTTCAGGGTTCTCTAAAACTAGATTCGCTTCACCACCACCAGATAAATTACTAAATATGTCTCTAAAATACCTTGAAACTTTATCAAAGGTACTCATAAAAACTCTTTTCTTTTCCACCTCAATCTTATGTAAATGTTCTTCTAAAGCATCTTTTTCACGCTTTACCTCATCAAATTTTTCCTTAAGATTATCATATCTCTTTTTTACTTCTTTAAACTGCTCTATAGCCCTCATATTAACTGGTTCAAGCTGCCTCCTTTTATCCCTTAATTCTTCAACCTCTTTTTCTAGGATGTAAGGGTCCACAATTTCTACGGGTTCAGGTAAGTCTTTCTTTTTATCTTCAAGTTCTCTTTCAAGTATACGTTTTTCTTCTCTGATTTTTTCTAATTCGATTATTAACTGTGTAATTTTACCTCTCAACTTTTCTATATTTTCCTTTAAGCGTTCATAGCTTTGTCTTTTTTCCTTCAAAGTCTCTCTTAGGTTTTCTACTTCGATTTTTAAATCCTTTATTTCATCAAGAACAGTTTTTTCAAGAGCAGACAAACGACCGACTTCGTCTTTAAGTGTTGTTATCTCTTTATTTAATTCATTGATTTTACGCTCTAAATTCTTTGTTCCCTCTTCTAACTGATGCATTTCTTCTTCTAATTCTCTCTTTCTTTCCATTAATTGACTTAAACTAGCCTTTTTACTGGCTAAAGCGTAATTTACATCTTCCAGCTTTTTCCTTACGGATTCCACTTTCTTTTCTTTTTCCCTGATTTTTTCTTGGAATTCCCTTGCTTTTATTCCTTCTAGAAACATAGTAAGATCTGCTTCTATTTTACGCAATTTATTTATTTCTTCTTCAGTTTCTTTAATTTGCAACCTTACTTCTGATATATTTTTTTGCTTCTGGCATAATAAGTCTGTTTTTTCTTTAATTTTACGTTTTTGTTCTTCTATTTTCTTTGTTATGTCCTCTATTTTCATATGTAGCCTTTCTAATTCCTGGTGTTTTTCATTTAGTGCGTCGAATACTTTGCTTCTTTCCTTTCTGAGAATCTCCAGTTCTTCGAAGAGTTGACTTCTTAGCGTCTCTTTTTCCCTTCTTCTAGCTTCTAATTCAGCAAGTTCCTCTTCAAGTTTCTTTGCTTTCGCTTCTAGGCTAAAAACTGATGCCCTTTCTTTCTTAGAAAATCCACCTCGAATTACTCCCGAGGGTTCTATTACATCTCCTTCAAGCGTAACTATTTTTACCCTACGTCTTCTCGCTACCTCTCTTGCCACATCAAAATCTTCAACTATGATGGTTCGACCTAAAAGAAATTCAAATGCAGGTTTACAGTGAGGAGGAAACTGAACAAGATCAACAGCCACATCTATGATTCCCTTTTCATCAAATTCCTCAATAAATATTCTCTGAGGCTTAAGGAAATTTAAGGGCAGAAAAGAGGCCCTTCCAAGCTTCCTTTCCTTTAAAAACCTTATACATTCAGCAGCTACTCGGTCGTCTTCAACGACTATGTAGTTTATTTGGTTTCCTAGAGCTGCACTAATTGCTGAAAGGAACTTTTCATCAACTTTTAAAAGTTCACCAACTGTGCCGATTATACCGGGAATTACACCACTATCTCTTAATTCAAGTAATTTTCTTGTCGCGATATACTGTGCAGACTCTCTTAGAACCTCAAGTTGTCCCTCTACACGCTTTAATCTGCTTTTTAGCTCGTTATATTCTAAAAAAAGATTTTTTACTTCCTCATCAATTTTTTCTATCAACTTCCTTTTTTCTTCAATCTTTCTCTGAATTTCTGTATTATCTTTTTTCATCTTTTTTAATTCGAGCCCTAAACGATTTTCATTTACTCTTGTAACTTCTAAGTCTGCCTTGAATTCTTTTCGCATTTCCTTGAGAGGGTTCAATTCCCTTTCTAAACTACTTATTTCTTCCATCAAAAACCTTTCTTCAGTCTTAAGGGATGAGAGTGCCGATTGAAGCTTCGAAAGTTCCTCTTTAATGCTCTTTAGTTTAAATATGGCATCTAAACCAGCCTTAGAAGCTTCTTCCCTGAGATTTCTTAGCTCATCTAACTCTCTCTCCAATAACTCTTCAGTTTTACGTTTTTCCTCCTCAAGACCTCTTATCTCATTATTTAGTGTAATTATCTTCTCTGAATAATCTCTGAGTCTTTTAGATAATGCTTCTCTTTTATTGAGTACTTCGCTTAATCTTGTCTTAAACATCTTAAGAGATGCTTTTCTTCCCCTTAGTTCAGCCCTTAAATTAGACAGTTTTTCCTTAACATCACCAAGTCTCTCAGAAATATATTTCTCAACAGTCCCACGCTTAGTCTCAAATTCTTCCTCTAAATTTTTGATTTCAGTCAGCAGTTCTTCCTCTTTCTCCTTTAATTTTTTCATTTTCTCTTCGATGTCACTTTTAACGTAAACTAAATTTTCCAACTCTTCCGACTTCAAAACATACTTAGTATAAACAAGAAGAGCTTCCTTACGCTTTATCTCCTCACCCAAAGCAATATAATGGAGGGCTGTCTCCCTTTCCATTTTTGTTCGCTCAAATTCTCTCTGAACCTCAGCAATGATCAGTCTTATCCTTTCAAATTTCTCTGTAACTTCTTTAAGTTCCTGTTCAGCTTTCAACCTCTCCTCTTCAAAAACAGAAATCTCCGAAATATCTTCTAAAAGTTGTCTTATCTCCAGCGGACTCATAGTAGCAAACCTAGTTACCTCACCCTGAAAAATAAAATTATATCCACCAGGGGAAAACCTTAAACTATCTAAAAGCCCTAAAAGCTCCGTACGCGTAGCTCTTCTACCATTAATCCTATAAACAGTACCACCCTTTCTCCTTACAACTCTTGTAATGGAAATTTCCCTATCCTTTAAGGGAAGCTGACCGTCAGAATTATCCAAAATTAAAGTAACCCTAGCCATATCAGCAGGTTTCTCCTTCTTAGTACCAGCAAAAACCAGATCACTAAGACTTTTAGCTCTCATTCTCTTAGCAGAAATATCTCCAAAAACAAAAGACAAAGCATCAATCACATTACTCTTACCAGCTCCATTAGGACCTACAATAACATTAAATCTAGGGCTAAAACTAATATTTATATTTCTATTCCCAAAACTTTTGAACCCATACAATTCGATACGTTTAATATAAACCAACGGTAACCCCCGACTTATTACACATCAAAACCATCAAAAAATAAAAATCATTTGGTAACCCCAATATAATACCACAAACTATTCATGTGTATTTTCGCCATCTTAAACTATAAACAAGCCAGTTCTCTGAAATTTTTAAATCGCAAACTCGGCACTAAACCCTTAACAAAATTACACACCCTAAAACGCATTACAAAATTTACTCCATTCTACAAAAATATAAAACCTAAAACCGTTAGCTGGTAGTTATAACCTTGTACCTAATCTTAAGTCAAAAACATAAACAAAATGGGAGATGGTAGCCCGGCCCGGATTCGAACCGGGGTCCCCGGCTTTCCCCTTTGCTTAGGACTACCGACAAAAGTAAAACCAGAGGCCGGGAGGCTTGACCGCTACCCCACCGGGCTACAATAGTCCAGTATATTTGGTATTTCTTTTGAATCTCTATATACGTATTAAGATTTATAAATTTATCTTATTTTAGGCGTTTAATATAGCTTAAATTTTTAGATTCATAAGTTGTAAGAGGTTATGATATCCTTTTCTGACACTCCTAATTCTCTGTTCCACTCTATAAATCCCTTTTCCACTCATAATATCCCTTTTAATTTGCTGAATTTTTCTAATATCTTGGATTTTAGCCGGCTTAGGTTCATATTCTCAAATCCAATGAGAATTGATGGGCAGATTAACTGATGACAAACGCCTCAGTCCGCTGAGGAGAGGAATATGAAAAGAGTAAGAGTTAGGATTCTTGGAAGAGTTCAAGGGGTCTTCTTTCGTTACAATACTAGAAAAATAGCTGAAAGGCCTGGGATTAAAGGATGGGTTAGAAATTGTAAGGATGGAAGTGTTGAAGCTGTTTTCCTGAAATCTTATTACCCCAATCCTTACGAATTTGTAGAGAACAAAATTTTCCCATAAAACATATAATCTTGGCTCCTTTCTATTTACGATCCCCTGCAAGCTTAAGGCAAGCAGCCTTGTTTTGTAATTTCTGTCTCTCAAATCAATTACATCTAAATGGTAAATTGTTCCATACGTCTATGTTTCAAAATTATTAGAAAAGCGAGAAGAAGTAATATTCCTAAAATCTGACTACAATCAAAGCTTATCGGCTTTATTCCCCTTTTTTATTCTGAGCAAGTTCTCTAATCGTATCATAAGTTTCAAATTCTGGAGCTAAAGAATCAAAACAGTTAAATTTACCATAGGAAATTTTTAAACTTTCTTCTTCCCATGTTTCCATCATAGTTCTTTTCTTACATAGGCAAATGGTAGGTCAAAATATATAATCTTCAGGTTTATGAAGACCTCATAATAGAAACTTATCGACAACAATTACTTTCCTGTCTTTTTCAAAATTCCATGCATTTCTACGGTAATTTCATTAATGTTCTCGTCTTTGTTAATTACAAGTTCGTGAAAGGCAAGTATTGAAACTATGGAATCGGTTACAGAGTTTTTAATGGTATGTATGAAAAATTACAACAAATTAGGGCGATTTTCAAGTTGGAGGCATTGGATCTTAACATTTTCTTTGCAGATGCAAGTCTCCTGTAGCTTCCATCAAGACCTATAATGAATCCTTTTTTTCATAACCTCTAATAGCTGCTTAATGCTTCTACCACTACCTGTACCAAGATCAACGACAATGCGGTTCACAATGGTTGCTAATGTCCTTTTAATTTGCATACTGCCTCCTCTCGGTGATTTGTGTACACTTTATGTCTATAATTTTTCGGTGTTGTTGGTGTACCGTTTCATTTAAATTAATGATCCTTTTAGCTTCTAAAGAGTTAACAGATTAACTGGGTGAATTGTTATGCCAGTTATTGTAACATCTAAGCAAGATACGGCCAGTCTTAATATTAAGGATAGACTTTTAGAACTTTATAACTTTGTGGAGACAGGAGATTCCTTTGAAGGATTTCCTATCTATAAATTTGACGATATTCTTCTCATAACTACTGTTAGGGATTTAATATACGCGGATCATTTAGAAGAGAGATTTAAGACCGATTTGTTTGTCTTTGCTAGTCGTCACAAATCTGTCTCGGGTACACCTGCTCTTCTGGTGCATTCACCCGGCAATTGGGTTGACGAGGCTTTATTTGGAGGAAAGCCGAAAGAACTTTCAGTAGCTCCTCCTAGTGCCATTAAGGAGGCTTTGGTTGAATTGGCAAAACAAAAGAAGAAACTTGGGTTGGAAGCTTATGACGTTACATTAGAGGTTACTCATCACGGGCCGACCTCAATGGATATTCCCGTTGTTTTTGTTGAGCTTGGTAGTAGCGAAGAGCAATGGAAAGATCCGGTTGCTGCTGAAGCTGTTGCTCACGCATGTATTAAAGCTGCAAGATCTTTAAACAAAAGTTATAAAGTTGGAGTTGGTTTTGGGGGTAGTCACTATGCACCTCAGTTCACAAAAGTTGTTTTGTTTTCAGATTTTGCGGTTGGACATATAGTGCCGAACTATGTTTTTGATAAAATCGATAGGGAGATGATTGTTAAGGCGGTTGAAAGAACACATGGCGAAGTGGAATATGCTCTTCTAGATTGGAAAGGGCTGAAAAGAGAGCATAAAGATTTTCTTATCCCTATACTTGAGGAGTTAGGTTTAAAAATAGAGAGAACTCAAAAAATAAGGTGAAACGTGTAATAAAGCGCAACTATCGTATTTCGTTTTTTACCAAGTTTACCAGGTTTTCTATTTCTTGTTTAACGTTGTAGAAGTGTGGTGATACTCTTATTGCATTTAATCTAAGTGACACTATAAATCTGTTTTCTAGGAGCTTGTTATATACTTCTTCAACGTTTCTACATGTAAAAGACACAATTGCTGACTGCGGCTTATCTTCGTTTAAAGGAGTTACAATTTTTAATTGTTTTATTTCCAAAAACTGTTCCACTAAATATTCTGCCAATTCTAAATCTCTTCTCTCAATACTTCTTGGCCCTATTCTATGAATGTATTTCAAGGATTCCATGAGACCTTGTATTCCCAGAAAGCTCGGTGATCCTGCTTCAAACCTTCTAGCTGTATCATTCAGTTGAAACCATCTATAACTAAAATTCTCTGGGTCTTTAACACTTCTCCAACCGACATATGTCGCATCTATTTCATCCACAAGATCTCTACGAATATATAGAAAACCTGTTCCAATCGGGGAAATTAGCCACTTAGCACATGCACAAGCGAGAAAATCCACATTCATTTTCTTTACATCGATATCTAACATTCCTACGCTCTGTGTACCATCTACAACAAGATAAGCGCTGTGTGCATGTGCTAATTCAGCTAAAGCTTTGAGATCATGCTTAAAACCGTTTTGAAACTCGACCCAAGAAACAGCAACAACTCTAGTACTGTCATCGATATGTTTTTCATATTCTTCTAAAGGTATTTTTCCACGTACATTTTTAGCTATTCTTATTTCAAGATTATGTTTCTTAGCTTGGTTTTGCCATGGAAAAATATTTGATGGAAACTCTAAGTCATTTAACACGATGTTTTCTTTGTTTTTCCATTTTATACCGTTTGCCACAATGTTTAATCCTTCACTAGTGTTCGGTACGACTGCTATTTCTTCTTCTGTGGCTCCTATTAGTTTTGCTATTAAACTTCGCGCCTGTTCAAGTTTATTTTCCCATTCTTTCCAGTAAATGTTACCGTATAACCTTTCCTCATCTAGATATCTTTTTATAGCACTTATTGTCTGTTTGGGCAGCAGTCCCACTGATGCAGTATTCAAATAGTTATAATTTTCAATTGCTGGAAAGTCTTTCCTCACATCAAGGATGTTGGAAAACATCTTCATTGAACGTCCCTCTTTAAGCCTCCATATTTGCAGTGCAACCTTAGTTATGGTATTTCAACGGCTTAACTATAAAAATATTATTAAATTTGAGCTTAGAAATTTATACTAAAAACAAAATGCTATATCCTAGATTGGCAGGATGAGATATTAATGCGGATTGTGGTCCGCTTTAAAGGAGAACTGAAATCACTAAATCCATCACTAAGCACCGTGATTATCGATGTAAAACGTGATAAAGTCCGTATTATTGATATCATTAAAGAACTCGTCAATAAAATAGACGATAACCTCAAAAATTCTCTATTCGCTAATGAATCGAATTTAGAGCTAAGAACAAATGTAATTATGTTTTTCAAGGGTAGAAGTGTAAAGGATCTAAAAGAGGAAATAACTGAACAAGGTGAAGTAGAAATCTCCTTCATACCCTTTGCAGGAGGAGGATAAAATCTAAGAAGCTAGCTTAAATTAAACCGTGGAAAAATAAAATATGTTATTTTCGAATTCATTTAACTTCAGTTAAAATCTCTTAAAACGTTAACTTTACTCTGGTTTCTCTAAAGAATATAAATATAGAATTAATTTGCTACGGAAAAATTATATTGATGGCATAATGTTTGTTATTTTGAATGTTTTGCTAAAACCTTTAGAAGTGGTTATTATGTCAGCTAAAATAGATGAATATAAAATTGCTTTGATGGGGTTTGGAACTGTAGGGAGAGGCTTCACTGAAATATTATTTAAAAAACGTGAATGGCTAAGAGAAACCTACGGGTTAAAAGCAAAAATAGTGGCAATCTGTGACATTTACTGGGGTTCGATTTACGACCCGACTGGGCTTGACGAAGCTAAAGCTTTAGAACTAGTAGAGAAAACAAAAGAAGAAAAAATTCTCGAAAAAGAATACGATGCTCCACATAAGGGTTGGAATGCCGTAAAAACTATAAAAGAAACAAATGCCAACGTAGTTGTTGAAGTGACTTGGACAAACCTGGAAACCGGTGAACCTGGACTAACACACATAAAAACTGCTCTTAAAGAAGGAAAGCACGTTGTAACTACGAATAAGGGTCCTATAGCTGTAGCCTATCATGAACTAAAGCCGTTAGCGGTAGAAAATCAAGTTTTCTTAATGTATGAAGGAACCGTTATGAGCGGGACCCCCGTAATTAGGTTTTTAAGAGAAGCCATTTCTGGGTGTCACATTGAAGAAATGCGTGGAATTCTAAACGGTACGACAAATTTCATTCTAACTAAAATGGAAGAAGGATGGACTTTCGACGACGCTTTAAAGGAAGCACAAAGATTAGGATACGCTGAGGCAGACCCTTCAGGTGACATTGACGCCTGGGATCCAGTTGGAAAAATAGCTATTTTAGTAAATACAGTAATGGGTGGAAGAATTCATCCTAAAGAAGTCGAAAGAGAAGGTATCAGAGGAATTACACGCGAAGACGTGCAAAAAGCCATTAAGGAAGGAAATAGAATAAAGCTCATTGCGCATGTTCGAAAAGAAGGAGGAGAAATAAAAGCTAGTGTTAAACCCCAGGAAGTTCCGCTTTCTCATCCGCTGGCAAACGTAATGGATGTAACCAATGCGTTAACTGTCAGTACAGACCATTTAGGAGAAGTAACAGTTATCGGGCCAGGTGCAGGTAGAATACAAACAGGACAAGCCGTACTAACTGATTTAATAGCTATCCATAGATATTTAACCAAAGGAATCAAATTTCATGCTTAACAACTCCATCAAGGTGATCTTATGCTGAGAGCATATAATGGGGTAATCTTAGACATCGATCTAACGAACGAGAGAATAGAAGAAAAGAAACTTGATGAAAGTGCTGCTAAACTTTTTGTAGGCGGTAAAGGTCTAGGGACTTACTACTTGGCTAAGGAACTCCGCCCTAAAGCGGATCCTCTAGGACCAGATAACATCTTTATTTTAGCAACAGGTCCGCTAACAGGAACTTCAGCCCCTTCTTCCGGGCGATGGGCTGTAGTCACAAAATCACCTCTTACAGAAATCTATCTTGATAGTCAAGTCGGCGGCTTTTTTGGAGCCTACCTCAAACATGCGGGATACGACCTTGTGTTGATTAAAGGAAAAGCAAATTCCCCTGTTTACATTTATATCGACAAGAAGCATGTTGAGATAGTTGACGCCAGCGATTTATGGGGCAAAGGTTGTTTTGAGACTGAGAGAATATTAAAGGAAAAACATGGAAAAGATACATCCGTTGGCTCAATAGGCCCAGCCGGAGAAAGAATGGTAAAATTTGCAACAATTACTTTTGATCGTGGTAGGCAAACTGGTCGTGGTGGAACTGGAGCAGTATGGGGATCTAAAAATCTAAAAGCTATAGTTGTTAAAAGCGCTAAAGCTGAAATCGAATACGCCTATCCAGAAAAATTCAGAGAAGCAGTTAAAAAAGCAGTGAAAAAGATTAATTCGCACCCATTTATCCCAATTAGAAAGCTATATGGAACACCGATATGGGTTGATAGGGTAAGTTCAGCGGGGCTACTACCGACAAGAAACTTCCAAAACGGGTCTTTTGAGAATGTAGATAAAATATGCGCCGCAACAATGAGACTTGAAATCGTTGAACGTGATATGGCTTGTTTTGGATGTCCAGTACCATGCTGGAAATATTCAAAAGTAAGAGACGGTAAATATGCTGGCACAGAAGTCATTGGCCCCGAATATGAAACCATTGCTTTAATGGGGTCAAATTGTGGTATTAGCTCCATAGAAGCAATTGCGTATGCAAATGCTCTTGCAGACGATTTAGGGCTAGACACTATTTCAACGGGGGTTGTAATTGCCTGGGCTATGGAATGCTATGAAAAAGGAATCATAAGAAAGGAAGACACAGGTAATATTGAACTAACCTTTGGGAATGAAGAAGCCTGGATAGAAATGATCAAAAAGATAGCATATAGAGAAGAGGTAGGCGATATCCTAGCGGAAGGTGTGTGGAGAGCCTCTAAAAAAATCGGCAAAGGCTCTGAGAATTTTGCTCCACATGTAAAGGGAATGGAAATACCTGGTTATGATCCTAGAGGCTCGTTTGGAATGGCTCTTGCATACGCCACATCGGATAGAGGTGCATGTCACCAAAGAGCTTGGACAGTTAAAATGGAGACCTACGGAATGCTTGGAGCAAGATTTTCATATGAAAATAGAGCCAAAATAGTTAAGGAAATCCAAGATGAAAGAGCAGTATGCTTTTCACTAGTACTATGCGATTTCATGCCACTTGACCCCCCAGACTTCGTTGAAATGTTAAATGCTGCCACAGGATTCAACTATACGATAGATGAATATTTGAAGGTAGGAGAAAGAATTTGGAACTTAGCCAGAATATTCAGCATAAGAGAGAAAGGAATAAGTAGGAAAGATGACTACCTACCGCCACGTTTCTACGAAGAAATCCTGCCATCAACTGGATACCATATTGACAAAAACGAGTTCAATAGAATGCTTGATGAATACTATAAACTGAGAGGTTGGGACGAAAACGGAACACCAACCAAAGAAAAACTTAAAGAACTACAATTAGACGAGTTCATGAGCTTCATTTAGCAGTAAATTAAGGGGGACTCATGCATCAGAAAGTAGGACTGTTGTTTAACTTAAGAACCTTGCTGTATTAAAGACCTGTAAACTGCATAAATCGGAAGGCAAGTTCTCTTTACTACAATTATTTCCTTTTCACTTACAATCCATCATAATTATGTGTTATAACAACTCCAATTTGCTAAAAGTTTTGCATAGAAAGAATAAACTTTTATTAAGTTACATCAATGTTCTGTTTGCGGAGTAAAAGTTAGCCTCCAGATGATTAGAGAGTTTCAACCATCATTAATGAGTTCCCAGTTCTCTTAGTATTTAAGGGTATTAAATGCAAGATGGGTGACATGAATGCAAGCGATAAAGGTCGTTGAAAATCTTTACTGTATTGAGGGAAGGGGTTTCGACTCTAACATTTATGTAATAATTGATGAGGATAGAAAGGCTATGTTGGTTGATTGCGGAACTGGTCTCTATTTCAACCAGCTTCTAAATACCCTTGATAAGCTAAATGTCGATCTTAAAAATATTAAGTGTATTATTTTAACACATATGCATTTTGATCACTCTGGAGGTGTTGTTAAGCTCTTAGAAAGAAGCTCCATTGATGTTTTAGCCCACAAAATTGACGCTAAATACTTAGAAGAAGGTGATGATGAATATGTGTTCGCATGGGGGTTTGGCGCGAAACTAAAACCGATTAAAATTTCTGCTTATCTAGAAGAGGGTAATAATATTAATTTCGGCGATTTTAATTTCAAGGTTCTTCATACACCTGGTCATACAAAAGGAAGTATATGTTTGTATGACGAGGAAAGGAAAATTCTTCTTTCAGGCGATACCGTTTTTGCTGGTGGTGGGGTTGGTAGGTTTGATTTACCAAGCGGTAGTTTAAGAGACTTAATAAACAGTTTAGAAAGGTTATCGAAAATAAAAGTAGACAAACTTCTACCAGGGCATGGAGAAATAGTCACAGAAAATGGAAATTTACATATTAAGTTAGCGCTAGACTGGATAAAATACTAAAATACTTAACAATGTTAGGCTTATTTTTCCAGTTCCTCTAATTTCTTGTTTATTTCTCTTAGCCTTTCTTCGTATCTTTTCTTCATTTGCCTATATGCTGTCTCTGAAATTTTCCCTTCTTCAAATTGCTCGTCTAATCTAGTTAATAATTCCTTTATTGCTAATTGTTCACTTCTTAAATCTGTAAGAATTACTTCTTCCTTAATTAAAGGCTCCGCGGATTCAGGTCTTATGGGTGTTACTTGAGGCATAGCAACACCTGGTTTTTGCGACTCGTAATATTTTAATTTTTCTTCTAATTCCTTTATTCTTTCTTGAAGCTGTAGAATTTTTTGCTCATATTCCCTACGTAGAGCGTTAACAACCTCAATACTCTCATCCGAAACATCAAGTTCAGGCATTACTAAATCAAGAGGTTTCTCAGTAACTACAACAGCCTCTTTCTCCCCCTCTTTTTCAAACAGCTTTATTAACGAAATTGCAAATATCGGAAAAGACACAACGGCTGTAATCCACATGATCTTCTCGATTTCTGGTGTTACAAGTTGCAAAGACCCTACATAATGGTTTATTAGTGCAAACAAAAAGTAAATTAACCATATAGTTGGTATTATCTTTCCTGAACTCATTTTTACTCCCTTACTCAATACTATTAGGCAAATATTAATAAATTATACTACTTTTATCACTATTTTTCCTTAAAACCCGTATAAGAACCGCAATAGGGACAATATGCATAAGGACCGTTGAGACGGCTTTGACAGAATGGACAAACATAAACATGCGCTTCATACTTTGGTTTTGTTTCAGTTGTAGTCTTTCTAGTCAATTCGATCTTTGTTGTTAGATTTCTCTTTCTTTTACGTTTTCTTAATACGAAGATTACAACGATAAATAGAATTAAGACGGTAAACGTTAATGCTAAGTGAATGTACGTAATAACTCTTAATGTTAAAACAGCAGATACAGGGTCATACCCCTCTCTAAACGCCTTGACAATTATTTGTATATTTCCCCCAAGATCGCTAGTGTCTATCGTTGCGGTATATGAACCATTACTCATGGAAGCGGCTTCGATAGTCTTAGAGCCTATATAAATTTTGACATCTGCATCGGATATTTCACGTAAATATCGGTCAGTTAACTTCAAAGACAATGTCACCTTTTTTCCTTCCAAAACCAAGGAGTTAGAAAGATGCGCGTCTTCGATGAAAAGTGGAAGAACGGTTCTCCATGCAATTAGGTTCTGAATTAAAGCAGTGTTATTATTGATGTCAGGTTTCATAGTTAAAACAGTTACTTTTCCAAAGTAATAACTTGCAGCTAACCATACTGGTCGACCTTCTTCATTGGTTGCGAGAATAAAGTATCTAGGATCAAACGTTACAAAAATACCATAATATTTCATGTTTTCATTCAAAGTATTCGGAGTAACTAGTAATGGATGATATATAGATGATAACCTTATTGTTGAACCGTGCTTAGAAACACTTGACTCTATTTTCAATGGAAGCCACTCGAGCGATTGACTCTCAACTCCTAAAACTATAACTATGCCACCATCTTTAATGTAACTTTCTAACACTGATTTATAAGCCTCTAAATCATCACTAAGAATATTCAGAGTACCGCTCTCAAATATTATCGCTTTAAACAAATAAATTCGTTCAAAAATGTCATCTATACTAATTTCAGATATATTAAAAATTTTAAATGAACCAACCGAATAAATCTTGTTCAAATCGTCCATAAGGTACCCATTTAATGAGATTACAGCAATTTCATGTAAACCATAACCTGGTATATGTCCATCGGCAATTACCTTTCCTGTTTCAGCGGGTAACGGTTCTTTCCAACTATTTGAATACAAACTTGCTAGAGGATCGCCGAATAGAATGTATACAAGAGACCAGTCCGACTGGCTCAAAAAACTCTCGGAATAAACATCACTAGTATCCTTAATACCTCTTCTTAAAGCCTCCCCAAGAGTAACATTATTTGTTGCTTCTTGAAAGAACCTTGTTATGAACCATCCAGCAGATTCAAAATAAACTGTACGAACAGGAGCTAAAATAAAAGCAACTCCATGTTTCAGCAAAACATTCGGGATTCTCGATGCACCAACCAAACAACCAGAAATAACCACCAAGGTAGAACCTAGATCGCCAAGATTAGCGTCTAAATTATAGTCGTATATCGAGATAGAATATGTGGAGGGAGGGTCAACAATTTTGTCGCCATTTGCATCTGGATTATTTTCATCGCCATTCTCAGTTCCCCACTTAACTCTCACGTTACTTAGGGTTACAACGCCTATGCCATAAAGTCTTCCTTCTTTACCATATATGACGTTTCCATGTGTTGATAACACCCAAATGCCAACGCCGTCATTTAAAATGCTAAGAACATCATTATAACCGACTTGAAAAGTTATGTTATAATCATGTGATGCAAGGGAATCGTTAATGTAACGTTTTTCGTAAACTTTTCGAAGAATACCGTAATTATCTTGGAAGGGAACCCCATAGGTGTAAGCAAAGAAGCTTAGGAGAGCCTTATCTCTATTAAAGTTACTATAAATTAGAGCAGGGTAAAGAAGATTTCTCAACGCAAAAGCGACGGTTTCCTCCTCACTATTGCCAATAATCCTCCCTACAATGGATTTACCGATGATAGCCCTATCAAAAGTTGGTTTCAGCAATGTCAAAGGAGAAACAACAATAATAGCATTATTGTTAAGCCCGTATCCACTTAAGAAATCAAAAAACCTATCAGACAACTTCTTCATCATATAAAAGTGAGGAACCATATCATCAAGAGTAGTTCCCTCATATTGCCCATATTCTGGAATAAATGGAACCCATGACGCCTCCACCATCGTAATTAAACTTCGAGGGAGAATTACGACAGGCATTTTATGGTAGGCAGCTATTAAAGCAGAAGCTGGAAAATACCTCATATCTGGGATCGTTACAACCACACCACTGCTGTCGTCTTCAACAATTTTGGAATATAGATCTTCCTTAGAATTGAGCACTTCGACAGCAATACCAGCTGCAGTTAGCTTCTGTACGACATTACTACTAACCTTTCTGTAAGGGTCGGTAAGAATAACCTTTGAAACGGATAATTCTAATAAAGTTTCTAGAATATTGGATGGAACATCGTCTGTCAACGTGTAGAGAAGTGGAGCATTTAATTTAGATGATAGAACAGCCGCATTTAAAGCTGTTTCCAAGTACTTCTCTACGTTACTTGATCTAATGGTTAAACTATAGGATAATGTTGCATTTAAGCTGCCTACTCCATTCCACCATCCAACAAGAATAGTCCAATCACCCGGTGTAGGACAGTAAACACTAAGTTTTTCGCTAGCGGAACCTTTTTCCTTGTTGTCAGAAATAGACCAGCTAGCAACCATTCCGTCAGGTGAAATGGCTACAAGATCAAGATCTTCATTATAATCATCCCAGTCAAGCGTTAAATTAAGCCAAATAACATCATTAGGAACACTTAATGTTCGCCTTATACCAGTATGAAATTTGAGAGAAATATTAAGTGGCTTAATGCCATCTACGTGTTCTCCGATAACGTTAAGTGCGTAAGTACCATTATTAGCATTGGGAACTATAAAGAAATCACTAGTTGTTCCGCTTTCGCTAACAAGATACCCTACCCATGAATACCTACTGTAACTTACGTTGAAATCTAAAGGATCTAAAAGATAATGGGATGTAATTATAGAAGTGGATAATCCTTCAATGTATCCCTCAATCCAGCTTTCATTTCCGAATGTCTGAAATTTAATTGTTTGTTTTTCCCCTTCTTGAATATTAATACTCCAAGATTCACTGCGTACGTCTGCATCCTTAAAATTGATTTTCCACGTATCTTTGATAACATTTGCTTGAAAAATTGAAAGATTTTCAGGAACAGGAGTTAGAACAGCAATTGTGCTATTTTTCCAGTCAAGAGAAGCAAGATCCGCAGATAGTGCACACAAATCGCTAAGGGGGAAAGATGGGTATATCGGAGCTTCAACGATTTGATGTAGTCTTTTCTCATCATCTAAACTCAGAGATCCGATACTTACAATGTAACTTACATTACTATGTCTTTTCACGTAAGACGCCCAATCCCTTAATAGGTTTTCCTCTGCTATAGTTAGATCGGAGAAGAGAATGGGCGAAACATAAACAGAGTTTTCATGATGAAAAACAGATAAAGGTAATGCTGCCAAAAAAGCAAACTCGTCAATATAAGAACTCTTATTGCTTGAAATTACGAAAATTCTTCTTAAAGGTACAAAAGTGCTATTTGCATTGTAATCTTTTACTGAAAATGATGCGTTGGAAGTGACCATCGGAGAAGAATACAATACATTCAAATTATTTACAGATGCCGTAAAAATAATCGTTAGCAAAATCATGCACATCGTTTGTATCCGTTTCAAAGTGTTTCACCCATTTCCAAGCACATAAGTTATAATAGTAGGTACAACATTTAAACCTTCCAATTTCCTTAATTTAACAAACCCATGATATATAAAAGATGTCCGAATTTGACGTTATAATAGTGCGATGTATTGTCAGATCAAAATTACTTGGGAGTAGCCTTAAAATGAAAGAAAACAAGTTGTTATCTTTGTTCCCTTACGATTATCCCTACAATGAACAGGTAGAATATATGAAAGACGTTAAAAATATCCTCGAGGGAGGGGGGATTGCGATTCTTGAGGCGCCAACAGGCTTCGGCAAAACTGCTGCCCTACTAGCAACCACCCTTCAATATGAAAAACAAGTGATATATACGAGTAGAACTCATACTCAAATGCGTCAGGTAGCTTTAGAAATTGAAAGAATTAACAAAAGAAAAAACAAAAATTTTTCTTTCGTAGTTAAAGGAGCTAGATCAAGACTTTGTCTAAATCCTGTGGTTAGAAAAATATCAGATCCTGAAGAAGCTCTACATGCTTGCCTTGCAAGTATAAGAAACTTAGAGGACGCAGAGTTAGGTGGAGGAGACTATATCAAACAAATATATCAACATGTTCCCCAGGTAAGTGGAGAATGGGTTTGCCAAGCCGGACTAAAACAGATCAAAGTTCCAGTAGATGTTCCATCGGACGTTCCAAGATTAGCAACCGTAGAAAGATTAAAAGAATATGGAGAAAAAAGAAACATTTGCCCATATTTTCTATCAAAAATACTGGCAGCCGAAGTAAATGTCATAGTATGTAGCTATCAATATGTATTAAACCCCACAATAAGAGGCCTCCTCTCATGGAGTCTTCAAGACACCTTCCTAATTTTTGACGAGGCTCACAATATAGAAGACATATGTACGGAAGTATTATCAAAAGCTCTAAGCCAAGCAACCTTAGAGAAAGCACTGCAAGAAGTTTTAACTGTAACTGGAACACATGAACTTGAAAGAATGCTCTATGAAATAAACGATGTTTTTGAAATAATCGACTTACCAGTAGAGGAACCAGTTAAAGGAACAAAATTCATGGAAAAACTAGCTGAGGTAGGCATGGACGAAAACTGGATAAACAGGTTCCTAGCTCAAATACCAACAATGCTAAAAATTCAAAGAGAACTCGCAGAAAAAGGAAAACTAGGTAGACTATATTTACCGAGAATCTTTAGCTTCTACACAACTTTATCAAACTACGACCCTAAAAGCTTTGTCGCAATTTACCATAGTTACGGAACAGGAGAAAAAAGAAGATGGACTGTCACATATAAATGCTTAGACCCAAGTCTAGCCTTCAGCCAAATAATAGATCAACCCTACGCAATAATATTAACCAGCGGAACCCTATCACCCCTAGAAGGTTTAGAAGAAAGACTTGGCATAAAAGCTAAAATCAAAAAATCTTACCCGCCCACAATAAGTAAAGGAAATATATTAGCTATTATCTTAACACGGGGAATCCATGGAAAACCATTGACAACAAAATATGAAGCAAGAGATGAAGAAACAGCCCTAGAATACGGGGAAACAATAGCAAAAATATTACCATACATACCAAATGGAACCATACTATTTTTCCCATCCTATGAAGTACAAAAAAACATGTTAACCACATGGCATAAACATGGAATCCTTGAAAAATTTAGCGCACCTATCTTTATAGAAGAGGAAAAATCAGATATAGAAATTTTGGAAGACTACAGAAAAGCAGCAAGAAAAGAAAAGGCGGTACTAGCAGCAGTTTGCAGAGGAAAAATGAGCGAAGGACAAAATTTCAGTGACGAAGAAGGAAGAGCAGCGATAATGATAGGCATACCATTTGCAAATATAAAAGACTCCTATGTTAAAGCTAAGATAGAGTATTACGAGGAAAAAGAGAGAGGAAAAGGCCGCAGATGGTACTTAGATGATGCCGTAAGAACGGTAAATCAAGCAATAGGTAGAGTGTGGCGACACAAAAACGACTATGCAACTGCGATTCTAATGGATAACCGATATGCCAGACCCTACATCCTAACTAGAATAACATCATGGATAAGAGCCAGAATTACCCGACCCTACTCAAACATACCAATAACCACAGTTCAATGGCACCTGCAGAAATTCTACGGTGAAATGCAACAAATCGTACGATGACCTTGCTATAAATCGTAGAAAAATACAGAGCTACGTAATTAATGTTTTGAAATCTAAAAGACGTATAAAACCTTAAAAAAAGAATTAGTTACTAATTTTTTACAGTAAAGGTCAGTTCCATAAAGACTATGCTGCTAGTTTTTAAGAAAGAATTGTAAAAACCAAAACAAAACAGCAAGAACCCAGCCAAATCGAAAAATTCTCTTAGTAACAATAAAATAGCAAGAAAAAACAAATTAAAACTAAATAAAACAAAAACAGAGCGTAAATTTCTGGTTAAAACCTATCGGGTTAGAACAAAACCATTTATTTCTTTTTTGAACAAATCAAAACAAATCAAAAAACAAAAAACTTAAATTCTACCAATCATGTGTGATATAGTAATCAAAAATATAGTTTATTCCAATCGAAAACCTAAATCTAAAGTACAAATTAAAAACAAAAACCTCAAATTGAAAAACATATATAAAAATGACTCAAAAATCTTTATATTCAAATAAAAAAGAAAGAAAAAGGAGAGAGACGAAAATGATCGAACTAGGATGGCATATAATTGCTGAACTCAACGGCGTAGATCCTAGGATACTTGACGATGAAAAGTACCTCGTCGAGACATTGAAAAATGCAGCAGAAAGCGCAGACCTAACAATACTCAGTGTAAAAACACACAAATTCAACCCTCAGGGAGTTAGTGTTGTTGTCGTTGTTGCAGAGTCTCATATCTTCATTCATACATGGCCAGAACACAGATATGCAGCCCTAGACATATTCACTTGTAAAAGCGAGGAAAGCACATGGAAAGCATACAAAGAGATACTAAAAAAGCTGAAACCTGGCAATACACAGGTCATTATGCTAAAGAGAGGAATAGTAACTTACAGCAACGCTATGAATTTAACTGTAAATGCAGAGAGAACAACGGCGGCAAAGGGGGAGGTCATAGTTGAGTAGTGACGATGACTCAGATCAGGCAATTGATGTAGGAGGAATACTGTACCACGAACGTCTCACCAAGACACTCTCGAGAATATTTCAAGTAAACAAAGTACTCTACGCCGGAAGAACAAAGTATCAACGTGTAGAGGTAGTGGATACTCCAGATTTCGGAAAGATGCTCATATTAGACGGCAAGGTGCAGTTTTCTTTGAAAGATGAGTTCATCTACCATGAAAGTTTAGTTCATCCAGTAATGCTTACCCATCCTAGTCCGGAAGAGGTTTTAATCATTGGTGGGGGGGATGGAGGGGCATTGAAAGAAGTTCTTAAACATAATACGGTTAAAAACGTAACCCTTGTAGATTTAGATGAAGAAGTTATGAAGATAGTTAAAAAATATGTTCCAGAAATGTTTAAAGATTCATTAGAAGATTCAAGAGTAAAAATTTTAAATATGGACGGTAGGAAATTCCTTGCAGAAACCGAAAATAAATACGATATAATTATTGTAGATGTAACGGATCCGTTTGGGCCGTCAACACTTCTCTATACCAAAGAATTTTATCAACTTGTTAGCAGTGCCTTAAAAGATGGAGGCGCCATGGTCACGCACTCTGAGGGTATGTTTTCATGTAGAAAAGAATTTGTAACAATTTATAGGACAATTGAGACGGTATTTAGAAAAGTTAGAGCGTGCAGAGCGTTTATACCATCTTTTGGCGATGTATGGATGTTTACAATAGGGTCAAATACCTTAGATCCAGTGAATATGGATGTGAAGATATTAGAGGAAAGAATGAAGAAAAGACATGTAGAGACACGATTTTACCACCCTGAAATACATAAAGCGCTATTCACATTACCGAAGGACTTGTTAAAAGACTTAAAAGAAATGAAAGTTGAAATTTCAACCGATAAATCCCCAGTTCAAATATCAGCATAATCTCTTACCGAATTTTGACATGCTTACAAAACTCCATTTTGCATATAGGTTAACTTTTAAATAAAAGGTCAAAAACAGTAATATCACATTTCAAGGCTAGCTTGTTAAATACCAAAATTATGTAAGTTATTGCTAATTTAAGAGAGGTTATATAGTAAATCTGGAGGTACAGTTTTGGAATCAGATTTAACTAAAGTCGTAAAAGTTGGTAAAATAGAAATTGCTATAATCTTAATGCTTGCAATTTTATACTTATATGTGGCGTTTGCGCGTATTTCAACCGTGCTGGTGCTTTTAGGTATAGTTTTAGGGGGCTGGCTTGTATTTAGGCCATCTGAGTGGGCTGTAGAAGGATTAGAAGGAATAAGTAAAACTATTGGTCTTTCGGCATATTTTGTTGGGGTTCTAACAAGTTTAACATCAAATTTACCAGAGGCAGTAATGTTAGGTTTAACATTATGGCGAGGCTATGTGACGAAAAAACCCGCAATGATAGATATAGCAGTGCTAACAGTTCTGTCATCGATAGGCTTCAACATGATACTTCTAGGTTCAGTAATACTACTAGGTACAAAGAGAACTGGAGGAAGTATAGAAATCCCTAAAACGGCGGTAGAACATGAAATAGAACTCATAAGATTCACCATAGTTGCATTGCTTGCCGTGTTTGCCCTCGGCATAATAGACATATTGTTTAGCATGCAATTGAATAAAGCAACGACAGCTGCATTTTACATACCAAGAGAGGCAACACTGCTTCTTGCGATTTCCTACATAGTCTATATTCTATTTACAGCAAAAAAAGAAACCACGCAAAAAGAAAAAACTAAAGAAATACCACGCCTACCAACGAAAGTGTATGCAATACTATTCTTAGCTGGAATATTGGGAATATATCTTGGTGGAGAACTCGTAGTTAGAAGTATCGAATCTATAGTTAGTGAAGAAACTCTTGCAATCTATGGAAACCCGATTATATTAAGTGGTCTCCTAATGGGAAGTTTAGCGGCAATACCTGAACATGGAATAGCAGTTGTCTCAGCCTACAAAGGAAAAATGGATATATCACTTGGCAACTTACTAGGAGGGATGTCTCAAATAATACTTTTAATCTTAGGAGCTGTAGGGACAATAATTCTAATCCCTCTAGACGAGTATGTGCTTTTCCAATTACTTATAACAGCATTATGTATGTGGTTTCTCAAAAGAAGTATAGTGGATGATGGAAAACTAGACAATTTCGAAGGAACTATGCTCATAATAGTGCAAATATTCGTATTCATCCTACTTCTCAAAGGACTAGTATAAGCGTAAGTCTTTAGATCTTCTACTAGGCATTTAAACGTAATCAACTGTGCCAGTTAATCATAGATTTGATACTACTTCTCGTATTCTTCTCACAGCCTTCTCCAAATTTTCACGTGAAGTTGCAAAGGATAATCGTAAATGTCCCTCTCCAATTTCAGGTCCGAAAATAACCCCGGGAACAGTAACTACTCTTGCTTTTTCAAGTATGTGCATTGCAAGCGACATAGAATCTTTAGAAATCTCTGAAAAGTCTGGAAAGACATAAAAAGCTCCTCTAGGTTTAAAACATTTAACCCCATCGATTTTATTTAATTCTGATACTATTAAATTTCTTCTATGCTCGTACTCTTTAACCATTTCCACTACAGCATCTTGAGGCCCTTTTAATGCTG
>JAUQZC010000060.1 GCA_030587435.1 Candidatus Baldrarchaeota archaeon
CTTTCATCTATTTTTTAAGTTTTACTTTTTTATATAATTTTCCTTGAAATTATCCAGTTTTATGTTGGAAAATAACTACTTTCTTAACTTTAACTGAGAGAAAATATGATCAAGGTTTTGTATATCCATTCTTATGAATAAATAATATTAAGATAATGCAAATTTGGAACACTACTCCGTAAATTAATATATGATATTTAAATAAGGTGTAAATTCGCTTGTTTTTATGATGGCTTTTGCTTGCTTTGAAATCTCTTTAAACCTCTCATGGGAAACTTCCTTTATTGGAATGCTCTTCAATAGTTTTTTCTTGTATATCTCAGGCTTACTTCTCTCATATTCTTTGCTATTATTGCGCTTTCAACCTCTAATTCTTCTAAGATAAGTTTTAGAGTATCTAAGAATCTTGATATGTTCTTAGTCAAGATGAAGTCTATTCTTTTGGCTTCTTTTGGTACAGAAAACCTGCATCGCAAAATACAACCATATTTTTACGGCCTAAACTCGCAATAACTTTTGATAACTCGGGATGAAGTGTACGACTTTTTCCATGATCAATACACCTTCAATAAAATATTTAACGTAGGTATTACATCTAACACCTAAGTTGAAAATGAATTATACTTCAATGTATTCTATTTTTACCGCATTTCGCCATTTTACTACGAATTTTTCTAGTTCTGGTAATGTTGGTATTCCTTCAGTTGCTCCTTTATGCATGCATGCATGTGCTCCAGCTGCATTGGCGAAAAGTATGCATTTCTCTAAGCCCCAGCCTTTAATCAAACCAACAAGGAAAGCCGCGTTCCATGCATCGCCTGCACCAGTGGTATCCACAGGTTCTATCTGGAAAGCAGATGCTTTAATCCCTTTACCAGTATCTTTTAATATAAGTGATCCTTCCCCGCCAATTTTAATTCCTACGATTTTTAATCCATATTCCAAGGCTTTTTTTGCAGCTTTTAGAGGATCAAGTTCACCTAAGATGAATGCAGCTTCTTCTCTCGAAAACATAGCTATATCTACTTTCTTCAAAACCTTACTATAGACTTCATTTATTTCATCTTGGTTATTCCATACGTCTAAGCGAAGTGTTGGATCAAAAGAAATTTGTACCTTGTTTTTTGCTGCTATATCAATTGCTCTAAAGACGGCTTCCCTGGACGGTTCTTGCGACATAGCAAACCCGCTGATGTGAAGAATTTTAGCTTGTGCAATGTATTCTTCATCAATGTCACCGGGTGAAAGAAGATTATCGGCAGTTCCCTTGACCCAAGGTTCTCTATAAAAAAGAAAAGATTTTTCACCTGTGTTAGGGTCATTGGCTATAAAGGTGATGGTTGTACGTGCATTTTTTCTTTTCACACGGGTTATATCTACGCCGTTCTTTTTTAACTCACTGATTAAGAAATCTCCAAATGGGTCGTTACCTACAGCAGCAATAACCCCCGTCTCTACCCCAAGTTTTTTAGCCACTATCATGCAGTTCATTGGCGCTCCGCCTAATCTTTTCAAGAAACTCGGCACATTAACATGAAAACCTTGTTCTAAGGCAACAAAGTCTACTAAAATTTCACCTATACCAATAATTTCAGGCAAACTTCCAACCCCCACTCATATAACTAAAAAATTGTAGAACATTAACATATAAATTTTAGGAGAGAAAATGATAATAGCCATTATTACTATAAAAACTTAGAAGAAAACGCGATTGCTTTGCAGTTTTATCTTTCTTAAATTAGATATCAAAACTTACAATAGAGAAAATATGATTAATATTTTTTAATACAAAAATCTATACTTACTTTGTCGACTTCTTTTATTTTTCCTAGTTGATTATTAACAAAGTTTGCTAGGTCTTTGTGGTCTTTGAAGAAGCCGTATAATATTAGGTCGTGGGTTCCTATTGTTTCAAACACTATTACTCTGTCTTTCAGATTAGTTATTTCTCTTGCTACCCTCTCACTTTGCCCCGGTTTGACGTTTACTTCTATGAATGCTAATATTCCCTTTTTAAGTTTCATTGGATCCGTAATTGCTATGAAGCCAAGTATTATTCCTTCTTTGATTAGTCTGGCTACTCTGTTGCTTACGGTTTGAGGAGACATTTTTAGCATTTTAGCGATTTCTCTGAAAGAGGTTCTTGCATTGTTCTGTAAGATTTCTACGATCTTTAGATCAATTTCATCAAGTTTAACTTCTTCCTCTTCCAAAATACCTTTCCCCTACAATTTAACATATGCACCTAACAGTGTAGAGGTTAGATTAACGAAATATAAAATTGCTGTGATTTAAGTTATTGTTCATCGGCGAAAGCTTTTTCCACGTATAGTTGTCCCCACTTTTTGAGTGCCGCATCAAGTTCTGGATGATCTTTAGCATATTCATCTAATGGTATTCCTTTTACAACTGCTTCTATTGCTTGTCTCATAGCTTTTGCACCAGCTCTTGTTCCCCAAGGATGTCCATGTATTCCTCCGCCAGCATTTATTACAATATCTTTACCTAAGAGTTCTACGTTTATGGGCACTATTCCTGGATGTATACCTCCAGAAGCTACTGGAAAAACAGTTTTTAAACCATGCCAGTCTGATCTGAGGAAGTCGTTTATTTTTCTAATGTATTTCGCTTCTCCTTTAACCCCCATTTTTCCTGCGGCTGTTCCTGTGTGTAGTTGATCTCCTCCTGCGAGTCTTACAAGTTTTGCAATTACCATCATCGATATTCCATGTTTTGAGTTTCGTGTCAATGCTGCGTGCATAGCTCTATGAATATGTAACGGTACTTTTATTGAGGGGTCTTCAGCAAGTACTTGAACTGCTGAGAAACTTGTTGTTAATACGTCTATCATTAGACAGTTTGCTCCGTTTTCTATAGCCATGTCTGCTAGTTCTAGCATTTTGTTGTAGGTTGCTGTTATGTTTAAAGCGTAGAGTGCTGTTTTTCCGGTTTCCTCTTTTACTTGGTCTAGTTTTTCCATTACTTTTGTTAATCTTTCCTCTATGGGGCAGAATTTTTGGCTTGTTAATGTTTCGTCATCTTTTATGAGGTCTACGCCGCCCATAGCTGCTTCATATGCTACATTTGCTGTTTGCTGAGGGTTTAATCCTACTTTGGGTTTTATTATTGTTCCTAGATGTGGTCTTCGATCTTCAAGTGTTCCTACTATTTTTCTTGCTCCCTCTAACCCTATTTTTGGCCCTGGATATGCTTTGACGTATTCTTTTGGCATTTCTAGGTCAAGAAGTTTGCAGTTTTTTAATTGTGACAGACCGAAGAGGTTTCCTGCAACTGTTGAGAGAAGATTTGGTATTCCCCCCGTCTCAGGGTCGAAAAGTTCTAGTGGGAACGCTATTTTTACAATGCCTTCATTTTTGTTTTCGTATTGGAACACTTTTGCCGCTAATTTTTTCCTTATCCATTCTGTTTCTGTTGTTACTTCAGTCCATGTTCCTATGCTCTCCTCGATAGCGATTTGCTCTCCAGCTTTAATCGTTGGATATGTACTCTCAACATAATATGTTGCAATGATGTAATTATCTGGGTCTATTTCTTCAGGCGTTGCAATAAATGTTGGGTCAACTTTAACATCCAAACCGTTTACCTCCCTTTTATTCTATTCCGCACGGCTCATATGTGGAGTACATTTCTTTTCCTTTAACCAGTTCTTCACCTACTATCCAGCCGAATTCATCCTTTAAGACCAATACTGCGCCTTGTGGTGGTATTACGCCCTTTTCGGTTATTATAAGATCTATGTACTCAGGAGGAGTAACATCAAAAGCTGGGTTACGTACCTTTACGTTCGGGTTTTGTTTCAGAAATTCTTCGTCAACAACTTCTAGTGGCGATCTTTCTTCTATTTTTACAAGTTCTCCTATCATTGTTTCAGGGCTAAACTTATAGGTTTCAGCCGCCACGAACATGCGAGTTCTGGCTTCATGAGCTACAAGGGCTATTTGTGATGTTCCAATTTTATTTACTACTGCTCCATTTGCAGCTACAGCATCTGCTCCTACAACCACTTTATCAATTTCATTCATGAAAAATCTCACAGCGCTGTCCACAATTAATGTTACTGGAACTCCTGCATTGGCTAAGATGCGTGCTGTTAATCTTCCCTGAAATAGTGGTCTTGTTTCCGTTGCATAAACTTGTATATCTTTGCCTTGCTTGAAGGCTGTTAAGATCACCGATATTGCCGCCGAGCTATTGCAATGTGTCAATATGATGTCTCCGCTAACTATTCTCCTAGCGCCGATTTCCCCTATTTTTTTAATTGCTTTCTCAGAGTTTTTAATGAAACTGTTAGCTACATCTATTGCAGTAATCTTAAGGTCTTCGAGATTTGCTCCGTTTTTAAAGGCTGTTTTAACCCTATACATAACGAAACGTATACCGTTTGGTAGTGACACTGCTGTTGGCCGCGTATGAAGTAGATATTTAGCGGCGTAGTCAAGTTCCTTAACAAGTTCCTCTGGGGTCTTCGCTTGAGATTTTTCCACCACCGTTTTTAAGGCTTGTACAGCTGCTCTTGCTATTCTCCCTGCTCCTCTAATTCTCATTGTCTTTATTCCTTCGGCTATTTCTAGAACCTCTACTGGTAGTTGCATTTGATCACCTCAAGGCTTCTGCTATTACAGGTGCAACGCTAACAAAGCTTATGGAACTTGGAACAGTATCTGTTCCGATAACTGCTAGTGCTCCAGCCTGATATATTTTTGTTAAGGCGTTTTGAACCAGTATTGGGTGTGTACATGCAGCAATAATGTTTTTTGCGCCGTGTTCTTTTAGCATTTTTATGGCTTCAACCATTGTTCCACCAGTACTAATAATGTCGTCAACAATTACGATGTCTCTGTTTTTAACGTCGAGTTCTCTTGTTTTAATTCTAACCTCACTTGGTCCCAACCTCTCTTTCTCCAGAATGTCGTATTCTACCTCTAGTTCCTTTGCAGCAACTTTTGCCCATTGTTCAGCTTCTTCATCTGGTCCTATAACGATTAAATCAGTTAGCTCGAAGTTTTTCTTAATATATTGGGCGAGAAGTGGAACTGCTGTGAGGTTGTGAGCTGGTATGCGAAATACTTCACTTAGCTGTTCAACTCTGTGTAGATGAGTGTCTACAGTGTATATTTCATCTGTTCCAACTTCTTCTATAAGTTTTGTAACAATTCTGAAGCTTACTGCCTCGCCAGGTTTAAATCTTTCATCTTGTCTAGCATACGCGAAATATGGAACGACACCTAATACCCTTTTTGCACCTAAATCCTTCAGAGTGTTCACCATTAAGAAATATTCAATTAAGAATTCATCTGGTTGATGATAAAAAGACTGTATAACGGCAACCGTCTTATCATTTACATCTTCTGCGATTCTAACATATTTTTCTCCGTCTGGAAACCTTTTTATCTCTGGTAAGAGTACTGGGGCTTTCAGTAGCCTTCCAATTTTTATTGCGAGGACTTGTGCTGAGGATCCTCCAAGAATAATGTCTACCATACATATTCCCCCTTCATCACTCCTTTAAAATTTTGAAACTATGAAATTTAAAATTATCTCGTTAAATTTCTTTTTTTCAAATAGACAATGTCCACTAATCCCAAAAACCCCTAAAACACAGGTTCCAAACTTTACCGCTTTAAACAATTTTGGATATAGAAAGACGATAATGAAAGCATGTTTTGTTAGTCCAATAGTTTTATTTCGAATGTTGGCCACCCGTAAAGCTCTTTTAGCATATATATTACTCCTTGTGGTGGTATTACGCCCTTTTCGGTTATTATAAGATCTATGTACTCAGGAGGAGTAACATCAAAAGCTGGGTTACGAATGTTTAAACTTGAATATTCCTTTATGAAATCCATAGGTGCAACTAAGTTTGGATCTCTTTCTTCAATCTCTATTAACTCCCCTAGCATCGTTTCTTGGCTGAACTTGTATGTTCCAGCCGTTACGAAAACTCTAACCCTTGCTTCATGTGCAGCTAAAGCAATAAGAGATGACCCAATTTTATTTATTACCGCTCCATTTGCAGCTATCGCCTCGGCACCTAAGAGAACTTTATCTACGTCTTTCATGAAGAATCTGGCTGCTGAATCAACTATTAAAGTTGTAGGCACGTTTATTTCATTTAGCTTGTTTGCCATTATTCTTCCTTGAAACTCTGGTCTCGTCTCGGTGACGATTACCTCAATTTTCTTTTCTTTTGATGTTTTCTCTATTACCTTGAAAACTGTTGTGCTAAAGCCGTGTGTGAGTACGATGTCACCGTCCTGTATTCTACGTGACCCGATTTCAGCGATTTTTTCAATGGATGTTTCTATGCGGTCTCTAAACTCCAAAATTTCATCATATACTTTTTTCTTGGCTTCTTCTATGCTTATTTCTTCTTCTTCAGCTTTTTTGATTCTATAAAGGGCGAAACGTATACCGTTTGCTAGTAACATTGTTGTTGGGCGAGCCTTAACCAGTATTTTGCCAGAGTTTAAGACCTCGTTGTAGAGTTCGCTTAAATTTTTAACTTTTGAATTTAAAATTGCATTTGCTAAAGCTTTGAGAGCTATTATGGTTACTCCAGTGGCACCATGTATTTTTCTTTTCTTTATCTCTTCTGCAGCTTCAAAGATTTCAGGAAACACGTTAACCATAGTTGACCACCATACAGGAATATGTGAAGCATTCTAACGCGCAAGTATTGGTAGCATGTCTACATGGAACAGATGACATGCTTAATTTGAAATATAAAATTCAAAATTTAAGTCTTTACTATTCAAAGTACGTTCTCCCAGTTATTGTAAATGTTTCCTTTAATGACTTGTCTAACTCAAACATTTTATGTAATGTTTCCGTTTGTAGTTTTGATAGCTATTTTAACACCTTTACTTGTAGCTAGTTTTTGCACAACCTTATTAATCGTCTTATCATTTGACACAAGAATTGTTTTTCGTCCTTCTAAAGCTTTTTGTAGTGCTAACACCACTATGGTATGATCAGCTTTGACCTCATGTTCCGCCTTACTTTCGTAAATCGCTATAGCTTTACGTGCTTCATCAAGAAGCTTTGAGAAACGTTTATATTTTATTGATGTTACAACAAGCTTTCCTTCGCTCACAAGAGTCTCTATTTCTTTAACTGAGTCTTCTACAATTTTTCTAAGTTTATCCGTTTTTATCTCACGTAATTTTAATTTTGGTTTTTCTATTAGCTCTTCTTTGACCCTAGAAGTTATTAGACATGTTTTATCTTTGATGTATTGTGTTAGCTTACCTTTACGTTGCAAAGCAATAATTGCGCTGGCATTTAAGATGTATATTGGTTTCTCGCTCAAATTAATCCACTTTCCTCAAGCAGCACATAGGTTTCAAAATAAGTTAAGCCTAAATGTTCTGCGACATCATAAATAGATAATTTTCCCTTCTTTACCTGTAACGCTAACTCTTTAAGTTTTCTTAATATTTCCGTACCATGTTCTTTAACTATTAGAGGGGTCAACTGTTCTTCTTCTTTTTTGACCAGTTTTACAAGATTATCTAAGCTTAAAACTATTTTGAAGTCTTTTGCTTTAAATTTTCCATCTGGCGTTTTTATCACATAACCTCCTGTCTCAAGTTCTAAAAGAT
>JAUQZC010000103.1 GCA_030587435.1 Candidatus Baldrarchaeota archaeon
GGAAACTATGAGAAAGAAGAAGACATCCAAGGCTACGAAAAACTAAGAAAAGGAGACTACCTATTCTTCATAACTTCACTCAAATGGTATGATCTCTCCGAGGAACGGCCACCATGGATAGAGCTGGAAGGCTACTACATAATCGGATACCTCACAATAGAACGCATAGATAAAGCCAACGAACTACCACTCACCGAAACACTAAACATATACCGAAACAACGCACATGTGCGAAGACTACTCTCATGGATCCCAGATGTAGGTTTAGAAAAATCCATGGAAAAAGAAAACTGGGATAAACTAATACTCTTTAAAGGAAACCAAGAAAAGTCAGCCATCCTAAGAGTTGCGGTCTCATTTAGCAAAGGAAAACATCGTGTAACAATAGAAGGAGAAAAACAAGCCGTATGGTGGCCGAATGAGCTTGCCCACGAAGTATTTTCATTTGAAACAAATCAAGATATTCAAAAACGTTGCAAAGCATCGGGAGGCAAATGGTGGCACGAAATCATCGAAGGCGAAAAAATAAACTACATCTGGGAAGCCATAAAAGAAAAAGACCCGGAACAAGTCGAAAAATAGCTTTCAAATCGTAGCCTTTCTCTTCATAAGCTTGCAATTATCCTTAGGAACAGTTGAAAATAAATGATCTAGAAATCTTCGATATACTTAGTTCTCACTTTAGCAGGTTTTGCAATTTTTTAAGTCTTCTACTAGAGCTTTTTAACTCGGTTATCAGTTTCTTAAACTTCTCAAGGTTAATGTTTATCTCTCTATGAAATCTTTCCCCATCTTCTGGTAAATTATACTTCTTCAAATCTATTTGCATCTCTTTTGCTGCGTTTAGAATCCATTCCTCTAGCCTTGGACATAAAACGATTACGTAGTTATTCCTGCTTGCATCATGCAAAAGCCTGATTCCAAAACTCGATGAATCTTCAATCAACTCAAGTTTCTTCAAATAGGGAGGTTGGACACTCCATGGATCCTCATCCACTAATCCTTTGCAACCTCTCCGTTTCATTAATTCCTTACAAACTCTAGGTTTATTCCCTGCATGTCTAATTTCCTTCCTCGAAATATTCGTTACAGTTTCCACAAGAACACGATCCGGCTTACACTCCACAAAAATCATTTCTACTTCTCCAAGAGGCTCTCAATGTTAAAGAAAACATCTACATCAAAATCCATAAGCCTCTCAATACCCTTTTCATCCAAAGTCCTAACTTTTGTCTGATAGTCCTCAAAATACGTAACATGAACAGAAACATCATCCTTAAGAGCCTTCTCCAATATTGAAAGAAGAAAATAAGGATCATGCGTCGAAATAAAATACTGATTATCATCCAAAGCAATCCTCTCAGCAAGAAACTTCGTATAATATGGAAAAGCGTGTGCTGCAGGTTCCTCAAAAGCCAAAACAGACTTCCTACTTGTACTAATAGCCGCAAGATAGAAAACAACCCTCTGCAAAGTTTCCGATGCCAAAGAATAAGGATAAGAAATAAGGATATCCTTATACAGCTTCGCAACTTCAATTCTGTTCTCATGAGGCTTAAAAAGCAGTTTTAAACCAAATTGATTAAATATTTGGCTAACAACGGATTTCAAATTGCCATGAGTTAAAAGGATAGTTAACAAGTTTTCTCCAAAAGGCGGTAAAAGAAAGTCAGACTCCTTTCTCGGAAAATTACTTCTTATAGCAAACCTATAAAATCTAAAAGGAAGCAACATTTCTCTCTGGCCAAGTGATATATGCCCATCTCCATTATAATCGTAGTCAAAACTAAAAAGTCCTGTTTCATTTTCCCGACATACACCCTTAAAACGCCCATCTTTAAAAGCAATCTCTAAAACTTTGTTGTCAACTTCTATTTTTATGGGTTCTTCTAAATTTTCATCGTAAATAAGTTGCACATGTTTTCCATTCTAACAAAATCTCTAACAGAATAACCACCATATGCAACATGTGAAAAAAGACCTAAAGTTTCTAAAATATTTGATTTTCCTGTATTTGGCTCCCCTATAAAGATGTTTATTCTTTTGCAATCCAGCTTTAAGTTTTTTATTGACTTAAAATTTTCAATCTCTAATCGTCTAATCATATGGTTAGCCTCTCCAATATATCTAAAATTTTACCGAATATGTTTAGTGAAAAGAAAAATATTAAAATTCTGCTTCAACTTCAAAACACAACAAATTTAATCTCCTTCGAACTTCATTTTCTCCGAATCTTAAATCCTAGTTCTGAACATTATTAACAAAAGACTAGGATTGTTCTATTTAAAGCCCAAAAATACATTATTGATTTAAGTGACCAAAGTTATTTTAAAAGTTCTTCTATTAAAAGTGCAATAAATAAGGTTAATATGAGGAAAGAGAATATTAGCAGCGTTACTTCCACATTAAATATATCTGCTGCGACACCTGCCATCACGGTTCCAATAAATCCGCCAGACATCCCAACGGATAAAATAAAACCATATGTTAACCCTAACACGTGTTTTTTAACCTTTTTCGATAAAATGGAGTAAAGACCTGGGTAAAGTCCGTATAAACAAAAGCCTAAAACCACAGCGATAAAAACAATCGAAAAAATATTGCTTACTTTCACAAGTATTAAAGAAAATATGGAAAGAACAAGTGATAAAAAAGATAATATCTTTCCTTCACCAAATTTGTCAATTAATATGCCAACGGTGATGCTTCCAACTATTCCGAAAAAAGTTGCAACTGCTATAATAAGGTTTGTTACGGTCAAACTTAGACCTTGTAACATTAAAATTGGAGGCAAATAACTATACAATATTTTATATGCAGCAGCAACCAGAAAATACATCAAAAGCAAAGACAACACATGTTTCGATATAACCTCTTTAAACCTCAACCTATGTGACACGTTATCAACACGCTGCACATCTTCCCGTATCAATATAGGCGTCAAACTTGAAAATATCGCCAAAACACCGAACACAAGTAAAGGCAATCTCCATCCACCTATCAAAGCAAGATAACCATTCGTCAAGAAAATTACAAGCACCCCAAGATCTCCCATACTACTCTGAATTCCCAGCGCACTCCCTCTTTCACCTCTCTCATAAAGGCCAGAAGTCAACGAATACCCCAACGGGTGATAAAAACTGCCGCCAACACCTAAGAGAAGCTGCGCAGCCAACAATTGTAAAAAGGTTTTTGACAACCCAGATATCAAAGCACCCAGACCTACAAGAAAAATCCCAAACGACAAAAGATATTTTCTCCCCTTTATATCCGAAAGATAGCCCAAAGGCAACTGTAAAAACATCATAGCAAAAGCCGTCATACCAGTTAAAAACCCAACCTGAGTATAAGATAAACTAAACTCCTCTATTATCAATGGAAGCACAGTAGGAACCAACAGCACATTCGCATCATTTATAAAATGAAGAAAAGACACTGCAACCAGCGAGTAATCAACATGCCGAACCATCTCTCTTCAAACCCCTTTAACCCTTAACACTTCAAATTCAAAGAATCGTAATTTCAAAACAGCAAATCAAAATAAAAATATATCCAGAGAACCAGAAAAGTTGGACACAAGATTATCTCCTCTCTGAGACAAATTCTTCAAATTCCTTAGTGGTAAATTCAATTTTCTCCTCATACTCCTCAAGTACTTTAGCTAAACCCTTAGCCTTTTTCGGAACAATTACATGTATTAGGTACTCTTTTCCTTCGGTTAGATCTTTTATTTCTTCAGCAGGTTTAAAAACCCCATTCTCAAGTCGAACACGTATAATTCTCCCAGAAGCCTTCACCAATTTTACTTCACCCACATAATACTCTATTCAATATAGCATATTTAAATAATCTTAGAGGTAAGAAATCTCCATTAATAAGACAGATCTGAATTAATTAAATTAAGAAACTAAAAGCTTAACAAACATATTTTTGAACACATCGAAAAAAGTTAATCACTGTGTAACTTTTTTCATGTTCTAAGAAAATATTTGACAAATAAAAACCACAAAACTGCAATAATTTCTTATTATGGTATATTTGGAAAAGTTCATTGACGTGAAAGGTGCCTTTCACGTCACATCGGTTTGCTTCTTTTATTGGTGTGGAAGGGATCGTAGATTGGATGTATTGTTAAAAGGTTAAGTTGAAAACACGCAGAGAATATCTAATTCTCTCTGCGCTGCTTCAATACGTTTTACATTATCATTAAAATAGTTTTGATGTTGGTAAACTAGGTTTAATGAATGTTATTGTTTTATTTTAATGTTTCAAATGTACTGTAACCTCCTTCAATACTGTCAAGCTTAAATTCACCAAAAGACTGCGTTAAACAGCTTTTCTACCTTCCGAGTCAACAAGGGAATTGGAATTATTGGGCATGCTTTCCCCTCTAGTATATGGGTTTCCCCGTATGCGTCAACTATTTCAAGTTTTGAACTCACCGGGTAGATTTCGTTGCGAAATTCCTGTTCAAGAACAGTGATGGATTTTATTGGAATGTTTTCCATTTTAACATAAATCCACCTGTGGCAATTCTTTCATCTTCGGTTATTATTGCTGCAGGGGTTGATTGCTAGGTTTTCGAAAACCAGACAACGTAGTAAAGCCAGTTTCCAATTCCAGTCCAATCACGAACACCGTGCGTATGGTTTCTTTGACTCATACAGTCCCTAATTTCGAAATTCTTATCTCCAAACCTTATTTTACCATTTGTTACTCCTATCTGTTCCCAGTGGGCATCACCAGATTTTGCCAATTTCACGTGATGTAGGCGTCATATGTTTACTATACTCGTAAACTTCATTTATAGGTGAGAATTCCACTTCCATGGTAACTGGGGCAATGTAAGAGATTAACTTCCGGTTTTCACGTACTTTAGGCGTATCTTCAGGTTTTTTACAACGTACATTTGTCCTTTATCGGATTAGGCTACAAACTCAAAATGCCCATAATTGGCCGAGTAATACGTTGGCAACTTGAAAGAATGATACACTCAGAAAGCAAAAACAGAAAGGCAATTAGAGCCGATGGACATTTCGGCCAAGTAATACCAATAGAAGATGCAAAAACCATAATACTCAACTTAGCCGCCGAACCAATAATTAGAAACTACTGCTTATGCAGATGGATGCAAAGAGGAGTAAAAGATGTTTGCTGCATAAATTTCGGAGTACTATCTGGAATAATAGAGAAACTGCCAAGATTTATCCCCAAAAATGTAAAATATAGGTTAGATAGAGAAGAAGCTGTAAAAGTTCTTGAGGAACAGAA